>CAYWTT010000005.1:0-30876 GCA_964461245.1 uncultured Prolixibacteraceae bacterium
GCCGAGTATGAGGGAAAGGTGCTGCCTTTGACCGATGACATCAAAAAATATATCCACAAAGACCTGAACAGGGATGTGAAGGAAATTTCAAAGGGAGCCAGGGAAATTGGTGATTCAGCCGTTAAAGTGATGGAAGATGTGCTCAGGGAATTGAATAAAAATAAAACAACAAAATGAATCATGAAAAAAAGAGGTATTCTTTCACGAACAGTTTCAATTATGTTGATCTTGTCTGTAGTTTCAGCTTTCACGGCTTTGGGCCAGGAGAGCACAAAACCAGGAGTTATTCAACTGAATAAACCTGATTTTACCCGGGGCATGCCGCTGATGAAGGCATTGAAAGAGCGGAAAACCAACCGGAACATAGCCGATCTTCCCTTGCCGGAGGAGAAGCTTTCTGGTTTATTATGGGCCGTCAACGGACAAAACCGTGACGATGGCAGGAGGACGGCTCCTTCGGCCATGAACAGGCAGATGGTGGATCTGTATGTGGTTCTTACAGAGGGGATTTATCTTTACAAACCCGCTGAACATCTGCTGGAGCTGAAGGTGGCCGGTGACTACCGTAAACTGGCAGGGGGCCAGCCTTTTGTAAGCATTGCCCCTGTCAATCTGATTTTTGTGGCCGATTTCGGAAAATGGAAATCCGGAGAACACCAACCCTCGCGGGAGGAACTGGTGACATTTGCCGGTATAGAAGCCGGCTGCCAGGCTCAGAACGCGTATCTCTATGGTGCTTCCGAAGGCCTTGCTGTGGTTGTCCGCGGATCGGTCAATAAAGAAGAGGTAACCCAACTTCTCGGCCTGACCGCCGATCAGTATATCGTGGCTGCCCAGACCATCGGCATGCCGAAATAGGACTATTTAAGTTCTATCGGAATTCCGTTGTAGAAATCAAGAATTTTCGCGCGGAAAATATACTCGTACTTTGCCTGTGACAACTGTGACTGTGCCGTCGTAAGGTTGTTCTTGATCTGATTGTATTCGACCGTGGTAACCATGCCTACGTTGAATTTCTCTTCGGCGTACCGGAATGCTTCCGCATTTGAACTGACGGCTTTTTCGCTGGAGATATATTTTTTAAGAGCAGAAAGGGCATTGGTATAGGCTTGTTCAATATCTTTCTGCAAGGTGTTTCTCGAGGTTTGCAACCTGTATTTGTAATCTTCCACCTGCAACATGGCATTGGAAATTCCGTTTTTTACCTGGAACTGGTTAAAGACGGGGATATTCAGGGTAAACCCGAAGCCATACCGTTTGTTGTTGCTTAGCTGGTCCCCGAAAGGGATCACTTCAGTCTCCAACGGATTGGATTCTTTTTTACGCAGATAGTTGTTGTTGTAATTGTTATAATAGGAAGCCCCGAAACTCAGCTTGGGCCAGCGGGCGCCCTTTACCTCATCCAGTTGCTTTTTTGCACTTTCCACCCTCAACTGGGAAGCCAGGATCTCAGGCCGGGTCTGCACTGCATTTTTGAATATGGAGAGTGAGTTATAACTGATCTGACCCGGTTGAAATCCGGCAAATTCAGGTTTAACGATCCTGAAGGATTTTGAAGCCGGAAGTTCCAGTAATTGATAGAGGTTCAGATAAGCCAGCTGGGCACGGTTCTGGTCGGTCACCAGCTGCAGCTCTTCACTGGCCAGCTGGGCTTCGCTTTCATATAAGGATCCTTTTGCCAGCCGGCCCGATTCGACCAGCTTTTTTGACCGTTCAATCTGCTGCCGGGTAATGTTCATCTGATTCTCGTCAATGGTGGTCAGCTCTTCCGCAAAGAGAATTTCCAGATACATGGCTGCGATGTTCAGTATCAGGTCGTCTTTTGCTTTCTGGTAATCCTGTATGGTTGCCTTCAGATCCAGGTCAAACCGGCGGACCGCATTTTGCAACTGAAATCCGTTCCAAAGGGTCACCTCAGTTCCCAGATACCCCGAAACACTTTTTGAATTGGTATTTTCATAAGTATTCTCAAAGGTGAGCGACCGGCCGTAGTTGAAATTGTTGCCGATTTGTCCGTTCAGATTGGGCAGCCGGTTGCTTTTGGCTTGTTCCAGCTGGTTCTTCTGGTATTCCACCGCCAGATTCTGTTGTTTGATCTGGATGTTGTTTTCCAGTGCATAGTTGATGCACTGTTGCAGACTCCAGTTTTCCTGTGCTTCTGCCGTAATGCCGGCAATCATGATCAGCGCTGTGATGATAGCTCCAACTATTCTTTTCATGTTCAATAGGTTCCGTTATTTGTTCTTATCAATTTTCTATTCTTTTGTGGCCCGGGCCAGTAAACAGAGCGGCAAATTCCATACAGCCGCTGCTGACCTATGGCTGTTTTTCCGATTCTTTAGCTTTTACTCCCGGCCTTTTCTTCAGCTTTCTTTTTCAGATCAATCTTCTCACCCTTCACTTTGTCAGCTTTTGTCAGTCCTTCCGTGATTTCTATGTTGATCCCGTCGGAGATCCCGGTCTTTACGTACCGTTTTTCAAACTGTTGTTCTCCCTTCTCTATCTCCACATAGGCCGAATCTTTTTCGAATTTCAGCATTCCCTCCGGGATAGTCAGTACACTGTCGCGCCGGTCCAGCACAATATTGGCATTGGCAGAATAACCTGAGCGGATAAACTGATCCTGTTTCAGTAAAAGATCGGCTTTGATTTCAAACTGGATAGCCCCGTTTTCAATCTTCCCTTTGGGTGCGATATATTTCAGCACGGCATTGAATTTCTCATTGTCAATGGCGCCTATCGTAAGCTCGATGTTCATTCCTTCCTTGATTTTTCCCACTTCGGTTTCATCCACTTTTCCGACAAAAATCATGTCGTTCATATCCGCCACGATGGCGATAGTGGTCCCTGCATTAAATGTGTTGGCCTGGATCACGGAAAATCCTTCCTTGACCGGCACGTCCAGAACCATTCCGTCGATGGTGGAGCGGATCAGGGTATTGGTTGTCTTGGCTGAAGATTTGGTCACTCCCTTGCGGATCAGCTCCAGGTTATTTTCGGCTGCTTCCACTTCCTCCCGGGCAGAGTTATATTCCAACTGGGCTTTCTGGTATTCTTCTTTGGATATCACCTCTTTTTCAAAGAGACTGGTCTGCCGGTCGTAATTGATTCTGGCATCCTCAAAATTGATTTTGGCCCGGTTCACTCTTGATTCAGCATTGTTCAGGTTGACCATGTCGGGGATGATATTCACCCTGGCCAGTACATCACCCTTCTTCACCATAGTACCTGCTTCAATGTACAACTCTTCAATGATCCCTGAAACCTGCGGCTTGATCTCAATCTCTTTCCTTGGTTCAACCGAACCAGTAGCTACGGTTTTCTTGACAATGTTGGTGATCTCAGGATTCTTCACCTCATAGACTTCAGGTTTGGGTTGCGATTTTTTATATAAAAATCCCAGTGTCCCGATAAAAATGAGACCCAATATGATCAACCCCGTAATTTTGAAAAACTTTCTCATGGCTGTTCTTTTATTTTCTGATTTGTAAAATTTTCTCTGTTTTTTCAATTCTCGATTTACTATTGACCACCCGTGCGCTTTATTCTTCCCGCAAAGCTTCAATGGGTTTGATTTGAAGGGCTCTTTTAGCAGGTATGGAACCGGCGAACAAACCCGCGATGATCAGCACGACCAGGGCCGCTAATGCTACGGTAATGCTTATTTCGGGATTTCGGAAAAAAACCTCCTCGCTGTTTTGAGGCTTGCTTTCCAGTATACGGTTGATCAGTTCCAGAAGACCCACCCCTGCGGAAAGGCCGATATATCCTGCCACAGTGGTCAAGGCCACACTCTCCATCATCACTTGGGAAATAATGGTAACGGGCCGGGCTCCCAATGCTCTCTGCACGCCGATTTCCCTCGTTCTTTCCTTTACAATGACCAGCATAATGTTGCTTACGCCGATCACTCCTGCCAGCAGGGTTCCGATTCCTACGATCCAGGTCAGTATGTTAATTCCCAGGAACAAACCCCTCATTTGCAGGAACTGCTTTTCAATATTGATGCTGGTGATGGCCTGCACATCCGTAGGAGATATGGAATGACGCTTTTTGATGATTTCTTTTACCTTTTCCTCAATCACACTGACGGGGACCCCTTTCACGGAAGTCAGTGCAATGAGATGCACTTCGTTTCCCATGTTATAGGTCTGTTGCATGGTGGTGAAAGGCATAAAGACCGATTCTTCGGTTCTTCCGTTGATGTCAACCCTGGTTTCGGGTTTGATCACTCCCACCACCTGATAATAGACTCCGTTGATTTTCAGGTATTCACCCAAGGGATTTTCATCGTTTTCGAACATGGTTTCATATACCTTGGTGCCAATGGCGCAGACCTTTCTTTTTTCCCGGATATCCATTTCATTAATCCAGCGTCCTTTAACAATGGTGGCCGGATCAATTTTCAGGTAATCGGGATAGTCTCCTTTGATATTGAACGAACCTGTCCTGGTTCCTCTCATCGTGTTGGGTCCACTGTTGTCACTGGACCCGAAGTTTTTCGGGGAGAGGATCTCCACTTCAGGCACTTTTTTCCGGATGAGATCCAGGTCTTCGGAATCCATTTCCCACCGGCGTCCTCTGGTAAAACCTTTGTAGGGTTCACTGGTGCGGGAAGTCCACATGAAAGCCGAATTGGTGGCAAATTTACCCACTCCTTCCACGATCCCGTTTCTTAAACCGTTGCCGGCACCGGCCATCACAATCAGCATGAAAATACCCCAGAATACACCAAAGGCTGTGAGCAGGCTGCGTATTTTGTTTTTCGTCAGCGCATGTCCTATTTCATTCCATCTGTCCAGATCAAACATACCTTCTTGTTTAATGGTTACTTTTATTATATGGTTGCAGTAATTGGTCTCCAAAGGACCTTCGGATGCCGGCTGCTGACTGGTTATTCATCCCGTAATGCTTCTATGGGTTTTACATTGGCGGCTTTCCGTGCAGGGATGTATCCTGCCAGGGCTCCGGAAAGAACCAGGATAGCAGTGGCTGACAAGGCAGTGATAAAGTCAACGGTGGGATTACGGAAAAAGATCTGATCCCCTCCTCCCTGGGCAAACATTCGCTCCAGACCGAAATTCAACGCCTCCATGAGACCTACGCCCATGATGAGGCCCAGATATCCGGCAATGGTGGTTATCAGGACCGATTCAAGCAAAACCAGTCCGATCACTGAGCCGGGAGTGGCGCCCAGGGCTTTCCGAATGCCTATTTCACGGGTTCTTTCCTTTACCAGGATCAGCATAATGTTGCTTACCCCCACGATCCCGGCGATCAGCGTACCGATCCCGATGATCCAGACAAACATTTTGATAGCCTGAAATATTTTCATGGTCCGGATGTACTCGGTGAGCATGTTGAAAGAGCCCATGGCCCGCTTGTCGGTTGGATCAAAATCATGCCGCTTGGCTAATTGCTCCCTGACGTTGTTGTCGATGGCTTCGGCCTCTTTTACCGTTTTTACCATCCGGGTGGTCAGGGTAAAGTTATGGACACGATCGCCTCCGTTAAAAAGGCGCTGGGCCGTGGTGAAAGGCATGTATGCCTGGCGGTTGCTGTTAGATTTGGGATCTTTGGATATGCCTATCACCTTGAAGGGCACACTTCCCACTTTAAGGTATTTACCGATGGGATCTTCCTCCTTGAAGAGTGCTTTGCGAATATCATCTCCAATTACAATCACTTTCCGGAATTCTCTCATGTCCAGATCATTGATAAACCGGCCTTTTGTAAGTTTTATCTTTTCCATGTCCATTAAAGTGGGATGGCAGGTACTGGTGGAAAAAGAGCCGTATTCCTTTCCGTAGCTGTAAATGATATCCCCCCGGAGGAAAAACCGTGATGAGACCTGGTCGATATCCTTTGCTTTGCTGGTGAGAAAATCATAGTCCTGGTTATTGAACTTGATTTCACGTCCCTCTTTCAATCCCTGGTAAGGGATTGAAGTTTCACCGGTCCACAGCCACATGATGTTCACCGCATTGTCGGCAAACTCCTCTTTTACTCCGTTCTGAAGTCCGTTACCTGAACCCAGCAGCACCATCAGCATAAAAATTCCCCAGGCAACGGAGAATCCTGTTAGAAATGTACGAAGCTTATTTTTTTTGATTGTGCTGAATATCTCCTGCCAGATGTCAACGTCAAACATAATTGAAGGTTTTATCAGTCCGGACTTTTTCGCGATACATCTTCAGTTCACCATTGATGATGGTCTCTTCGATCCTGCCGTCTTTCAAGCGGATGATTTTGCGGGTCATGGCGGCAATATCGTGTTCATGGGTTACGATGATCACAGTGATCCCCTGGTCATTGACCTCTTTAAGAATTTCCATCACCTCAAAGGAAGTGGCGGTATCCAGGGCGCCAGTAGGTTCATCGGCAAGGATGATCTTAGGTTTGGAAATCAGTGCGCGAGCGATGGCTACACGTTGTTTCTGCCCGCCGGATAGTTCACTCGGAAGATGGTCGGCCCACTCTTTCAATCCAAATTTGTCGAGATATTCCAAGGCAATGGCATTGCGCTTTCTGCGGCTGATATGCTGATAATAAAGCGGAAGCGCCACGTTTTCCTTGGCATTCTTAAAAGAAATCAAATTAAACGACTGAAAAACAAAGCCGATCATTTCATTCCGGGTAATGGCAGCCTGCTTTTCGTTCAACCCTTTGATTTTTTTGCCGTCAAGTTGGTAACTTCCCTCATCGTAATCGTCGAGAATACCCAGGATATTGAGCAGTGTGGATTTTCCCGAGCCGGAGGGCCCCATAATGGAAACAAACTCACCGGCACCGATCTCGAGATTTAATCCCTTTAATACGTGCAGTGAGTTGCTCCCGGAAACATACGATTTGTGAACATTGTTTAAAACGATCATAGCTTTGCTTTTTAGTTCTGTTTTCTGCGTCAAAATTCGTCACGGATTCCCCGTTTTCAATATTATTACCGATAAATGGCCGGAAAAAGTCCGTCAATCAGTCTTTTTTCAGGTCGACGGGTGAATGCGTTGTCCCTATGTAACGGATAAGACTACATACAGGTAAGAAATGTTACAAACGAAGAAAAAAAAGAGAGACTTCCGGAGAAGCCCCTCTTACAAGTTGGAGATTATCTCAATTCTTAAACGATTCCCTGGGACAGCATGGAATTGGCCACTTTCAGGAATCCACCTATATTGGCACCCTTTACATAATTGATGTAACCGGAGCTTTCTTTTCCATATTCCAGGCAGGTCTGATGGATGTCCTTCATGATCCGTCGGAGGCGCTCATCCACCTCTTCCCGGGTCCAGGTCAGACGCATAGAGTTCTGGGTCATTTCCAGACCCGAGGTGGCTACACCGCCTGCATTGGCTGCTTTACCCGGAGCATACAGCAGTTTGTTGGACTGGAATACATGGATGGCTTCGGGTGTGGAAGGCATATTGGCACCTTCGGAAACACATTTGCAACCATTGGCCACCAACATTTTGGCATCTTCACCACTGATCTCATTCTGCGTGGCACAGGGCATGGCAATCTGGCAGGGTACATTCCACGGACGCTGATTTTCAAAATATTTCGCCCCCTTGAACTCCTGTGCATACTCTTTTATGCGGCCACGGATCACGTTTTTCAATTCCAGTACATACTCCAGTTTTTCTGCGTTGATCCCTTCCGGATCATAAATATACCCGTTGGAGTCAGACAAGGTGACCACCTTTCCTCCCATCTGGGTGACCTTCTCTACTGCATATTGCGCCACATTCCCTGATCCGGATATTGTTACCGTTTTGCCGGCGATCTCATCACCCACGGTGTTCAGCATCTCGCTGGCAAAATAGGTGGTTCCGTAACCGGTAGCTTCCGGACGAAGTGGACTGCCACCCCATCCCGAACCTTTACCGGTCAGGGTGCCCGAAAACTCATTCCGCAACCTGCGGTATTGCCCGTACAAAAATCCGATTTCACGGCCGCCTACGCCGATATCACCGGCCGGAACATCCGTGTCAGGCCCGATATGCCGGAATAATTCGGTCATGAAGGATTGGCAGAAACGCATTACCTCATTATCCGATTTTCCCTTGGGATTGAAGTCGGATCCTCCTTTACCGCCGCCCATGGGCAGGGTGGTCAGACTGTTTTTCAGTACCTGTTCGTATGCCAGAAACTTCAGAATGCTCAAATTCACGGAAGCATGGAAACGAAGTCCCCCTTTATAGGGCCCGATCACACTACTCATCTGAATTCGGTACCCCCGGTTGATTTCCACTTCTCCCCGGTCGTTCACCCAAGGTACCCTGAAAATAATAATCCGCTCAGGCTCTGCCAATCGTTCCAGTATCTTCGCCTGCATGTAAATGGGATTCTCAACCACGAATGGGGCGAGACTCTCGACTACTTCATGCACCGCCTGATGAAACTCTTTTTCAAGCGGATCCCTGGCGATTATCTTCGCCATGAAATTCTCCACAAATGCTGCTGATTTTTGATTCATAATTACAAAATGTTAAATAGTTGGTTCGAATGATTTTTTGTCAAAAAATGAAATAATTTTCTGTAAAAGACGAAAAATTTTCCTCAAAACAACGAAAAAATTTATAAAACGACATTAAAAATCACTATTTATTTACATTTTAATAAAATCCCAAAAGTTTTCATAATTTCTCAATTTACCGATACTAAGTATTTTCGGAAAATTTGGAACCCGCTTTTTTTGAATCTGCATGGAAAAACACTAATATTGATGTGTAACGTTTGATCGATCATGGCAAATTTCAACTATACGGAAACCGGTATCTCTGATTATAAAGCATGCTGGGACTACCAGGAACAACTTCTTTCCAGGGTGGTGGCCGACAAGATTCAGCAGGGAAAACCATCGGCAGAAAATTACTTTTTGCTGGTGGAACATTCCCCGGTCTATACGCTTGGAAAAAGCGGGGACCAGAATAACATGCTGATTACCCCCGATTTTTTGAAGCAGATTGGAGCTTCCTTTTACCGGATTAACCGGGGAGGCGACATCACTTACCATGGACCGGGGCAGCTGGTGGGATATCCGATTCTGGATCTGGAATATTACCATATGGGAATCCGGGAGTATATCCAGAAAATGGAAGAAGCTGTTATTCAAACTGTGGCTGCATTCGGCTTGCAGGGTGAAAGAAAAGAGGGGGCCACCGGGGTCTGGCTGCAGGCTAGCGAGTTTGGTCGTGCCAGGAAGATCTGTGCCATCGGGGTAAGGGTCAGCCGTTTTGTGACCATGCACGGATTTGCCCTGAATGTGAACACTGACCTGAGGTATTTCAGTTACATCAATCCCTGCGGATTTGCCTCTTCTGCAGTCACTTCCATCGAAAAGGAACTGGGCCATCCAGTGGATATGAACGAGGTGAAAAAGATCCTGAAGGAGAAGTTCAACCAGCTTTACTGATACAATCCTCTTCCCGGTTTATCGTGCATTTCAGAAATCCGGGCCAGGCATCCTCTCATCTGCCCATATAATCCGGCTGCTCATCAGGCAATACCGCTCCTGATAAAAATCATGAATTTTGATCCCGTTTTCAGATGGTTTGGAAACGGAAAAACAAGGAAGGTTCTTAAAGGAGCTGATCAGTGGTAATTGGAACAGATTTCCCCTAAAAGCCGAAATGCAGACTGCCGGTCAGCTCAAAGTCAGTCAATTATGCTGAATCCGCACCAATTCACCAGTGCATCCGGGATTTTGATTCCTGCATCTGACTGGTTGTTTTCCAGCAGGGCGGCTACGATGCGTGGCAGGGCCAGGGCGCTGCCGTTCAGGGTGTGTGCCAGTTGCGGTTTTTTACCGGCTTCTTCCCTGAAACGAAGTTTTAACCGGTTAGACTGGAACGACTCGAAGTTCGACACCGAACTTACTTCCAGCCACTTTTGCTGGGCAGCCGACCAGACTTCAAAATCGTAGGTGAGGGCTGAGGTAAAGCTCATGTCACCCCCGCACAGTTTAATGATCCGGTAGGGTAATTCCAGCTTTTGCACCAGGGTTTCCACGTAATTGACCATCTCTTCCAGCACTTCGTATGATCGATCGGGATGGGCGATTTCCACGATCTCTACTTTGTCGAACTGGTGGAGCCGGTTGAGTCCGCGCACATCCTTGCCGTAGGAACCGGCTTCACGGCGGAAACAGGCGCTGTATGCCGTGTTTTTCACGGGCAGATCTTTGGCATCCAGGATCATATCGCGGTAAATATTGGTCACCGGAACCTCCGCGGTAGGGATCATATAAAAATTATCGACCGTTACATGATACATTTGCCCTTCCTTATCAGGCAGCTGACCGGTGCCGAAACCGGAAGCTTCGTTGACCATAAGGGGGGGTTGTATCTCCTCAAACCCATTTTGCCGGGCCTGGTCAAGGAAAAAATTAATCAGGGCCCGCTGTAACCGGGCTCCTTTGCCGCGGTATACAGGGAATCCCGCACCTGTAAGCTTGACTCCCAGTTCAAAGTCAATCAGGTTGTATTTTGCAGCCAGATCCCAATGGGGTAACGCTCCTTCCGGCAGTTGGGGCATTATCCCCCCGGTGCGGACCACTACATTGTCGTCTGCACCATTGCCCCATGGCACGGCTTCACAAGGAATATTGGGAAGCAACACCAGTTGATCCTGAATTTTTACATCAATCTCAGTAAAAACCTGATCCAGTTCCCTTATGGTATCTTTCAACTCGGCCGTCCGCAGTTTAGCCTGGTTTGCTTCTTCAGTCCTGCCATTACGCATGAAAATGCCTATCTCCCGCGAGAGAGTATTCATCTCTGCTTTGGCTTTGTCGGCTTTGACCTGAGTCTGGTTTTTCGTGTCTGTCAGGGCAATGACTGAATTCACAATCTCTCTGGCATCAAATCTTTTTTTTGCCAGCCCGTCAATGACAGCCTGCGGATTTTCCTGAATATACCTTAATGTCAGCATGAATCTCTTTTTTGAATTCACAAAAGTAACAAAACAGAAAATCTCCTGCTGGTTCCAACAGGAGATTTTCGGCTATGAGAAAATAAAAATTCCTTAATTCATACTTGGTGCGGCTTCAGCCACATTCACCGGAATTACCGGTTCAACCGACACATAGGATCTGTTGTCGCGTTTTTTGCTGAATATCACCGTACCGTCAGTCAGGGCAAACAGGGTATGGTCTTTGCCAATGCCTACATTTGAGCCTGCATGATGCTGAGTTCCTCTCTGGCGAACAAGAATATTGCCCGCTTTTGCAAACTGACCACCGAAAATTTTGATTCCCAGTCGTTTGCTTTCTGATTCGCGTCCGTTCTTCGAACTACCTACACCTTTTTTATGAGCCATGGTTCCTGTTTTTAATTATCCGATAATTTCTTCAATGAGTACCTGGGTGAACGACTGGCGGTGGCCATTCATTTTCTGGTAGCTTTTCCTTCTCTTTTTCTTGAATACCAACACTTTTTCACCCCGGGTGTGCTCAATTACCTTGGCAGTAATTTTTGCCCCTTCAACGACCGGCGTTCCGACTTTCACTTCACCTTCGTGATCAATCAGCAGTACTTTGTTGAATTCAATGGAATCACCCACGGCGGAAGGTAACCGGTGTACAAAAATTTTCCTGTCTTTTTCGACGTTGAATTGCTGTCCAGCAATTTCCACAATAGCGTACATCAATAATCCTGTTTTAAGTTATGCCTGTCAGGCGGAACAGCACCCTGCCATTCACTTTTTCAGGCCTGAACAAACCAATTTTGGGACTGCAAAAGTAGTCATTTTAACATGATTAGCAAATATTTTCGGAAAATTTTACAATCATGACCTCATGAGTTATATTTGTTTAATTTTATATCCTGCCATTGGAGCCTGATAAGCAAAAATGAGATTATATTTGCTGAAACAGAACACAGGGTTCCTGAAAATGATGCATAAGATCAGATTAAATATTCTTGGACTGTCGGTAAGTCAGACACAATCAGGTGCTTATGCACTGGTGCTGGCTGAAGAAAACGGGGAGAGGCGCATTCCGATCATCATTGGGCCGGTTGAAGCCCAGGCCATAGCTATTCAGCTGGAAGGATTAAAACCCCCGCGTCCGCTTACGCACGATCTTATAAAAAATATCGCCCTGGCATTTGATATCACGCTGCTGGAGGTTACCATCCACAAACTGGAAGAGGGGATTTTCTTCTCCGAACTGCTCTGTGAAATGGATGGGAAAGAAGTAAGGATCGATTCACGCACCTCCGATGCCATTGCCCTTGCCCTCCGTTTCCGTTGCCCGATATATACCACGGAGGAGATTTTGAATAAGGCTGGTATCGTGCTGGAAGTGAGTGATGAACATGGCGGCAAGCATCCCGGGGCTGAACCGAAACCTGCCACAAGCCGGTCAACCTATGAAAAATATACCTTGGCCGACCTTGAGGCTGCCCTCGCCGAGGCCATTCAGAATGAAGACTATGAAAAAGCTTCTATGATCAGGGACGAGATCAAACGCAGAAAATAGTCCTTCCTTCAATACAGCATTCTCTTAACACCATCCTGATGAATATTCGACACCGTTTAATCCTGATGAACTTCATGCAGTTTTTCATATGGGGTTCATGGCTCCTCACTATCGGGGCTTACTGGTTTCAAAACAAGCATTGGTCGGGGACCGAATTCGGAGCGGTTTTCTCCACCATGGGAATAGCTTCCATTTTCATGCCGGCAATTGCTGGAATCATTGCAGACAAATGGATCAATGCTGAGAGGTTGTATGGCATTTTTCATCTTACGGGAGGAGTGATTCTCTTGCTGTTGCCCCAGATTAACGATCCCAGCCTTTTTTTCTGGATCATGCTTGTCAATATGATGTTCTACATGCCCACGATTGGATTGTCGATTACGGTGGCCTATTCCTCGCTGAAAATGAACCAATATAACATTGTCAAGTCCTATCCTCCCATCCGGGTTTGGGGAACCATTGGTTTTATTGTGGCCCTGTGGGTAATCAGCCTGCTGAAGTTTGAGACCACTCCCATGCAATTCTATGTGGCGGCGGGCGCTTCATTTTTACTCGGGCTTTATGCCTTCACCCTCCCAGAATGCAAACCCATGGGTAAAGGGCACCGGCCCGATCTGGCCAGCGCCTTGGGTCTCAACGCGTTCGCCCTTTTCAAAAACCGGAAAATGGCCTGGTTTTTTATTTTTGCCATGCTGCTCGGGGCATCCTTGCAACTTACCAACGCTTATGGAGACACCTTCCTCCATGATTTCGCTCGGATCCCCCGATTTGCAGATGCCGTGGCCGTCAGGTATCCGGCTATTATCATGTCCATTTCACAAATATCGGAAACACTTTTTATTCTGACTATTCCCTTCTTCCTGCGGAAATATGGCATCAAAAAAGTGATGCTGATGAGCATGATCGCCTGGGTGCTCCGGTTCGGATTGTTTGCTTACGGAAATCCTGCCGACGGTCTCTGGATGATCGTCCTCAGTTGCATTATTTACGGAATGGCCTTTGACTTCTTCAACATCTCAGGCTCCATCTTTGTGGAAACGCAGAGCATCCCCGCCATAAGGGCCAGCGCCCAGGGACTGTTCATGATGATGACCAACGGATTCGGTGCTTTTCTGGGCAGCAGGATCAGCGGGATCGTCATCGATACTTTCTTCAAGGTAAACGGCGAGTTCGTATGGAAAGAAATCTGGATTGCCTTTGCCATCTATTCGCTGGTCGTAGCCATTTTATTCGCCCTGGTATTCAGACATAAGCACAACCCTGAGGAGGTGGAGCATGTGCACCACTGAGAAGTGAACTGCAGTAATATTCAGACACAAGCAGTCCGAATATTACTGCCGGTTTGCCTTTAATCCCTGGGTTTGAACATCACATCCACCACATCTGCCTTCCGGAAGAACTTTTTGGCAAACTGCTGTACATCCCGGATGGTCAAAGCCTTCAGAATCTCCTCGTAGTTCTCGGGTTTGTCGAAATTGATGTGATAACGGTAATACCCGTTCAGCATATTCATCCAGTAACCGTTGTTGGGTTTGGCCTGTTCCCGGTCTTTCAGCAGATTTTTAACCACTTTGTCCAGGTCTTCGGCGGAAGGACCGTTCTTCACCAGCTTGTCGATTTCCCTGTATACGATCTCCTTCAGGTGATCTGCCTTCAACGGATCGGTATCAAAACTCAGCTGAAGCGTTTTTTCGTTTCTGGGGAATTTGTCGCTCTGGGCCTTGACGCTGACTCCGTAAGAGCCGCCCTCTTTTTCCCTGATCTCTTCGGTATACCGAAGCTTCAGCACATCCCTGATCACATTCAGCTTCATGTTGTTTTCGGGTGACCATTTTGCTTCCTGATCGAACACCACCGTAACCGATGCTTTCTTGGTTTGCAGCGGGATCCGGATCTCACGGACCGTTTTCCCTTCCGGGAATTCATGGGGGTTGTCTTTCCAGGTTTCCGTCCGCGGAAGATCGGTCAGTGATCCGATATACTTTTCTACCAGGGGCTTGACCGTGGCTTCATCCAGGTTACCCACAATGATGAAGTGAAAATCACCGGCATCAGAAAACCGGTCACGGTATATCTTTTCCATCTGGTCAAATGTGACTTCGTCGAAGAATTCAGGGGTGACCAGTTTCGTGCGGGGACTGTGACTGGTAATGATCATCTGGAGTGAATCGCTCATGATTTTCTGGGGATTATTCGCCATGTTGGCAATGTATGCCACATATCTGCTTTTTAATGCATTGAAAGCCTCCTTGTCAAAACGGGGCTCTTCCATTTTCAGATAAAGCAGTTGCAACAGGGTTTCGAAATCTTTGGGTGAACAGTTCCCGGAGAAGGCTTCATTCAACTCGCCCAATCCGGGATTTATGCCGACATTTTTACCGGCAAGCATCTTCTTCAGGGTAATCGCATCATAATTCCCCACACCGAAATTTCCTGAAAATTCAGCAAGCATCATGGCTGAAGGCAGCATTTCGGGAGAATAAAGGGAAATTCCCCCGGGGCTGATACCCTGGAACAGCACATTATCTTTCTGGTAATCAGCAAAACGGTAGATTACGCTGGCGTGGTTGGCCAGAGTCCACTCCACAGCCTTGAACTCCGGCAATTTCCTGGTTTTAACCACGGGCGATCCTTTCAGTTCTTTATCCACCAATGAGCTCGATACCAGGGCATCTTCATATGGGGTGATGTCGCTTTTTTCCACTTCATCCAGGATAGCCATCGCCTCTGTTTCCGTCAGCAGTTTAACCTCTTTCCCTTCCGGTCCCATCACGGCAATCATCCGGTTTTCCGGGACTATCCATTGTTTTGCCTTTCCGGAAATCTCTTCAGCCGTAATGCCGGGAAGGATCTGCTGGGTCAGTTGCCACTGGGTATCCATTGATTCCAGCGGTTCGTTGGTCAGAAAATGGTCACTGATGGCATCCGCAAATGCATCGTTTTTGATTTTATCTTTTTGTTTCCAGAGATTCTCGGTTTCCGTGAGTAAATTGCTTTTTGCCCGTTCCAGTTCGGTCGGGGTAATGCCATACCGAAATACCCGTATGGCTTCGGTATAGATGGCCCGCAGGGCTTTGTCCAGTTCGTTGGGTTTTGCACTGGCGGAAATGTTCAATCTGTCGTAACCCCTGACAAAACTGCCGAAATTGACCGCCCCGTTTACAAAGGGAGGCTCCCCTTTCTGTATCAGCTCCGTGATCCGGTCCGACATAATCCGGTTAAACAGGGTATTTGAGAGTTTATCCCGGTAATAGAGGAGATCCTTCTTTTCAGGAGCTGTGGCTTTGTGGAGAATGAAAATGGAGACAGAAAAAGTGGAAGCTTCCGGATCGGTGGCACTGACAAAATAGGTCTCCTTATGTCCGGGAATCTCCGCAACCGGAAGTGCCGGAGCATTTTTCTCAACCGGCAGGGGACCGAACAATGCTTTGATCCTGGCTTCGATCTGGTCAACATTGATATCGCCTATCACGGCAATAGCCTGCAGGTCGGTCCGGTACCAATCCTTGTAAAATTTACGCAGGGTTTCATAATCAAAGTTTTTAATGATGTCCAGGTCACCGATCACATCGCGCTCGGCATACCTGGAACCCTTGAACAGAATTGGCTGGATAATTTTCTGCATTCTGAAAGCAGCATTGCGGCGTGTGCGCCACTCTTCTGAAATCACCCCCCTTTCCAGATCGATCTCTTCGTTGGTCAGCAACAGGGAATCGGACCAGTCGTGCAATACGAGAAGGCAGGTGTCGATCAGCCCTTCGTGTGTCACAGGCACATCACTCAGATTATATACCGTTTCAGTATAAGCAGTATAAGCGTTGATGTTTTTTCCGAAAGCCACTCCATGTTTCTGGAGGGTGTTGATGATTTGTTTATCTGGGAAGTTTTGGGTTCCGTTAAATGCCATGTGTTCGAGGAAATGGGCGAGCCCGTTCTGGTTATCTTCTTCAAGGATGGCGCCCACATTCTGGATAATGTAAAAACTGGCCCTTTCTTTGGGTTCTTCGTTATGCCGGATATAATAGGTCAGACCGTTTTCCAGTTTTCCGATCCGGATAGCCGGATCAACCGGCACTTTTGGGATGGATGGCTGGGCAGCTGCCATAAGCCAATACCCCGAGAGCACGGCTGTCAGGAGGTATATCTTCCATTTTTTCATTGCTTCCATATTTTCATCGTTAATTTACTTCAACAGGACTACCCGCTTTGCCGGGTAGTATCGACAGAGCCGGCTAAATTATAAATTTCAGGGTTTCAAATTATCTCCCATTGATAAACTTGGCTTGGCGCTAATGGAGAATTTATATTTATCACCCCGGTAAGCCGACTTTTCAATCTCAACTACCTTGCCGTTATTGCATACTACGGCGCCATCCAGCTGAAAAGCTGCCATGGGTTTATCGTTTTCGAAATAATTTGCAGGATCTTTGGGATTAACCACGGCAGTGCCCAGCGAGCGTTCTACATTTTCGAGCTGAAGCTGATAATTTATTTCATAAATTTTTAAAAGCGGAGTGTCCAGATCCAGCAAATTTATTTTCGGACAAAGCGATAAAGAGATAAAACGGGTTTCATCTTTCAGCAGCAGATCGTTGCCATAGCGTAACCTGTGAATTTTTAAAACAGGCCCTTCAATGATAAAATGCCGGTTATTGATTTTCGATGAGATCCCATTTTCAAGGATTGTTTTTTCGAGAATGATATTTTTTGGCTTTAATCCTTCTTTGATGAGGTTATCATTAAAACTTTCCCTGATTGCATGAAATGATCCCAATACCCTGGTCAGGTGTTTATCTTCTGAACGGTTTAAAACGAAGGTCCCTTTACCTTTAACCCGGTTGGCCCAACCTTGATGCTCAAGTTCAAGCAAACACTTGCGGGCGGTGGTATTGCTGATTTTATAGCTTATTATCAGTTCGTTTTCAGAAGGTATTTTATCGCCGGGTTGAAGTTCGCCTGACTCAATCTTCTGAATGATTTCATTACTTATAACAAGATATTTCGGGTTCATCGGATAAATATTTAAAAAATATCGGTAAAAATAAAATTATTATTTGTTTTTTCGAAATCTAGTTATATTTTTGTTCCTGATAACTTAGAGCGTTAAGTCGAATATGAAGAATAAATTGAAATGGATTCCTTGGGTGTTTGTTGCAATGGCTTTTATTGCAACAGCCCTGAGTTTTTTGGACCGGCAGGTGCTATCCATCTCAATTCTGAAGATAAAGGAAGATTTCCGGATCAACGACGTTGAATACGGTTTTATTAATACCGGATTTCTGATAAGTTATGCCATTATGTTTACGGTAGGCGGCATTTTGATCGATCGTTTCGGAAGCAGAATGGGGCTTGGGTGGTCTGTTGGAATATGGTCTTTGGCGACGATGTTGCACAGCATAGCTAATAATGTATTTCATTTCGGAATATTCAGGTTTTTTCTCGGGCTGGGGGAAGGAGGTGCTTTCCCGGGGGCTATAAAGGCCGTAGTTGAATGGATTCCCAAACACCGGCAGGCGCTTGCGACCGGAATCGCTATCGGAGGATCGGCCCTGGGAGCAGTCGTTGCTCCACCGCTTTGTGTATACCTGATCAATGTGATTGGTTGGCGGGGTGTCTTTTTATTTACAAGTGGAATTGGATTTGTTTGGGTGCTGATATGGTTCCTGCTTCCGAAAAACAAAAACAGGATGACTGCAGAAAAGGAAGATGCCCAAAAACCGGTGGCTGGTTTGGCACATGCATTGGTTAAACTAATGAAATACAAAGAAGTATGGGTTTTTATGATCATCCGTTTTTTGCTTGATCCCATTTTTTATTTCTATATGTTCTGGATACCCAAATACCTCAATGAGTCACGTGGTGTCCACATTCAGGAGATCGGAAATCTGTTCTGGATTCCGTTTTTGGCATTGGGTGTATCGAATATGCTGGGAGGCTGGATTTCAGATTCGCTCCTGAAAAAAACTTCCAGTCTGGACAAAGCGCGGAAATATGTGATGGGAATTGCAGCCATATTAACCATGCCTGCTTTGCTGGTAAGATATGTCCCTTCTTTTGAGTGGATAATCGGGATCCTGACTGTTGTATTATTTGCGCACGGGCTTTGGATAACCAACTATATTACTTCCATTAGCGATATTTTCGGGAAGCATTCAACCTCTACCATAGTGGGTTTTTCAGGAACCTCTGGGGCGGTTTCGGCATTCGTGATCAATCCGGTTATTGGGTGGATCATTACCCGGTTTTCCTATGATCCGATGTGGCTCTATGCAGGGCTAATGTACACCGTTGCCTTCCTGTTTTTTATATATTTTATACCCGTTATTAAACCTAAAGCAGAACTTATTGAACTTATTTAATCAAAAAACAAAGAAGGGAATTACAGTGTAAAATTTAACATAGAGCGTTAAGATAAAATTGGTAAAGCGTTATAATCGATGCGATAAAAAGAGAAAACATGTATTACAGTGGAAAAAAAGGAGTTTCGCGGATCGGGGTATTTGGAGTGGGATACGACAAATATTGGGGGCAGTTTCCCGGATTGTTGGAAGAACTGCTGAAAAAGCAACAGGTAATAATCGGAAAAATACCGGATAAGGAAGCCGAAATATTTGATTTCGGGTTGGTTGACAATCCGCAAAAAGCCTACCAGGTAGTGAAAGAGCTTCAGGCTGCGAACCTTGACCTTATTTTCTGTAACATGCTTACTTATGCAACTTCGGGAACTTTCGGGATTATCATTAAAACCCTGTCCATCCCGATTGTGATGGTGGCCCTGCAGCCACGGAAAGCGCTGGACTATTCACAGGCGTCAACCTATATGCAGCTGGCAAATGACGATATCTGTGCAATGCCTGAATTTGCTGCTGCAGCGGTTCGTATGGGCAAGAAAGTGCCGGATATGATCATTGGTTCATTGCATGATGATCCCGAAGCAGATGGTCAGTTGGATGAATATTGCCGTATTGCAAGAGTCTTACACAGCCTGAAAAACGCAAACCTTGGTCATCTGGGGCATCCGATCAATTCAATGCTTGACATGCACACCGATGCAACCATGCTGACCTCTTATTTTGGATGCCATGTTACCGAGTGCGAGGCAAACGAAATCGTTTCCTGTTTTGAAAGAGTCACAGAAGAGGAGGTAACAGAGACCAGTGAAATCATACTTGACTTTTTTGATACCCCCGATCCTGTTTCCGATCCGATTTCAATGAAACTTCAGGAAGAAGACCTGCAGATTGCAGCCCGGGTGAGTGTGGCCCTTGAACGTTTTGTGGAAGAAAAAGGACTGGACGGGCTGGCCTATTATTACAACGGGCCTGATGATAGTGTTGAACAACTGGTGATGAGCAACCTGATTGTCGGGAATTCGCTGCTGACTTCAAATGGTTTCCCGATGTGTGGCGAGTCGGATTTGAAAACCCTGATCGCCCTGTTGATCATGAACCGATTGGGGATTGGCGGTAGTTTTGCAGAATTTCATCCGGTGGATTTTAACGAAGGCTTTGTGCTGCTGGGTCATGATGGTCCCCACAATATATCCATCGCTGAAGGGAAACCGGTATTGCGCAGCCTGGAAAAATACCACGGAAAACCGGGTTATGGCGCCGGAGTTGAGTTTAAAATCAAGGAAGGGCCAATTACCATGTTATCCATCAACTCCACTTACGACGGAAGGTTTAAATTCATTATTGCCGAAGGAGAATCAGTGGCCGGGCCCATTCCGCCTACCGGAAATACCAATACGCGCGGATTCTTCGGGCCTGACATAAAAACTTTTTTGACCCGCTGGATCAGCGAAGGACCCACCCACCATTTTGCCCTGGGGATAGGCCATCATGCAGGCACTATTGAAAAAATTGCGCGCTATTTACATATCGAATTTAAAACGATCTCTCACTAACGATTAGTTAAATTAAACCACTTAAGTTAAATCAAACGATTATGAAGAAAAAAGGAATCATTCTGTACTACTTAAAAAGTCGGATGTTTCAATGGGTGGCAATCCATCTTTTGTTTACGATTTGCTTGATTCTGTGCACATCATTGCCGGTGTGTGCAAGATTGATTGACCAGGGAAAAGTAATACATGGTACCGTTAAAAGTATAGACGGTTCTGTATTACCAGGTGTAAACATTGTAATTAAGGGGACAATCAAAGGGGTGACTACCAATTCTGAAGGGGAATATACTCTTGCTGTCGAAGGTAATAATCCTATTTTGGTTTTTTCTTTTATTGGTTATCTTTCTCAGGAAGTTCCTGTTGGAAAGAATTCGGTTATCGATGTTATTTTAATGGAGGATACAAAAAACCTCGACGAAGTGGTTATAGTCGGTTATGGTTCCCAGAAGAAATCAACATTGACAGGTTCCATTGCTGCGGTTAAGTCCGAGGAAATTCTGAAAGCCCCTACGAGCAACATCACAAATAGCCTGACAGGACGAACAGCCGGCGTGGTTATTGCCCAGCGGAGTGGACGACCGGGAGATAATCAAGCTGATATTTTTATCCGGGGTCGTGCTACAACCGGAGATGCTTCTCCTCTTATTATTGTTGACGGGGCAGAAAGGCCTTCGTTTGGCGACATTGACCCGAATGAAATTGAAACCATTTCCGTATTAAAGGACGCATCTTCAACGGCTCTCTTTGGGATCAAAGGGGGTAATGGAGTTATCCTTATTACCACGAAGTCGGGAAAAGAAGGCAAACCCCGGATCAGTTATACCGGTAATTTTGCATTGCAGACCTACTCAAGCCTTCCTGAGACCCTGGATTCATATACGAGCGCCAGTTTGTTAAACGAAGCCAACGCTAATGTTGGGAAGGCTCCTGCTTTTACAGAAGCTGAGCTTCAGAAGTTCAAGGACCATTCTGATCCTTTGTTATACCCGGATTTTAACTGGTACCACTATCTGACCCGGAAATATTACCCGCAGACTCAACACAATATCAATGTGTCAGGAGGAACAAAGATTGCTAAATATTTCGTTTCTGCAGGATATTTGTTTGAAGATGGCTACCTGAAAAAGTTTGATAGTCCATATGGATATAAATCCACTCCAAGCTATGACCGGTATAATTTCAGGTCGAATGTTGACCTTCAGTTAAGTGATGACCTTTCGGTGTCGGTCAGGCTGGGCGGAAGATTGGAAAAACGGTATTCTCCGGCAGCAGATCCTTATTACAGCACTGGAACCTACCAGGATGCAGAGATTGAATACCTGCTTTCGCGTGTTAATTATATCCCCTCTTACGCTTTTGTGCCATATCTTCCTGACGGTCGTTATATGGAGAACAACTCCGTTGGTGTAAATCTGACAAACCCTTTAGGTTGGTTGCTTAGCAAAGGATACTCCATCAGGCAGACCAACAGCATCGAAAGTACAATCGGGTTAAACTATAAGTTGGATAAACTGGTGAAAGGTTTGTCATTTCGTGCCCAGTATGCTTACGATGCTTATTTTCAGGCTAGCCGGTCCCAGACAGGTACATTTACTTCCTACAATATTAATAAGACAACAGGAGAGATAACCCTGGGAACAACCTCGTTTGCAACAGCCGATACTCCACTTGGGGCCATAATTTCATCGTATAACGGAAACATAAATTATGATTTACAAACCAGCTTAAATTATGTCCGCGATTTTAAACAACATTCACTCACAGGGATGGCCCTGTTCCAGAGGCAATGTAAGCGCATAAGTGGAGCCCAGGCTCCGTATGCAACCCAAGGATTTGTCGGAAGGTTTACTTATAGCTATGGTAATAAATACTTTGCAGAATTCAACGGTGCCTATAATGGCTCCGAAAATTTTGCATCCGGGAAACGATATGGGTTTTTCCCTGCAGTTTCTGGAGGGTGGACCATCAGCAACGAAAATTTTATGAAATCAGCGACATGGATTAATTTATTGAAAATCAGAGGATCTTATGGAAAGATCGGGTTTGATAAAATCGGCGGTTCACGATTCCTATATCTTGATGAGTATAGCCAGTCAACCTCACAGGTATTGTTTGGATGGCCTACAAATGTTCAATTTGGTTACCCAACATCTGTCGGTACTTACACTTCAATTATCCATTCCAGGATAGGTAACCCTGACCTTACATGGGAAACTTCCACCAAACGGAATATCGGTTTTGAAAGCAGTTTTTTTGATCACCTTATTTCTTTTAATGTGGACTTCTTTGATGAACACCGATCCGGTATTCTTCTCACACGGGCATCAGGCCTTGTATCTTATGGTGAAACGTACCCCATGGTAAATTTTGGAGAAGTCTACAACCGTGGGTATGAATTGGAACTGAAACACCAGAACAAAGGAAGGGGAGATTTAAAATATGCTGTTACTGCCCAGTTGAGCTTTGCCCGTAACCGCATTGAGAACATGGACGAACCTTATGCAAAGCCTGCTTATCAGAAATCAGCAGGATACCGGATCGGCCAATACCGGGGTTATCTAACTGACGGTTTCTATAGGTCACAGGAAGATATTGATAATTCCACACCTAATAAATTGGGGAAAGCTATTCCGGGAGACCTGAAGTTTGTTGACTTTAACAACGATGGGTTTATTACTTCTGATGACATTGTTCCGATTGGTTACTCAAATGTTCCTGAATATACTTTCAGCATTGAGCCGTATATCGGTTGGAAAAGACTTTCGTTGTCGGTGATGGTGCAGGGAGTCGAAAATGTAAGTTCAAACCTGATGTTCGACCAACGAGGGCTAAACGCTAACCAGATGTTTAAACATATGCTGGGGCGGTGGACCCCTGAAACAGCTGACAAAGCAACATGGCCAGCCCTTCAGCCTGCCGTTGGCGGGAACTTCATGAGTTATAACCTTAACGATTTTCTTTTAATTGATGCCAGCTATGTTAAAATCAGGAATGCCCAGCTTACGTACCGGATATCAGACAAGGCAGTCCGCAAACTGGGGGTTAGTAGCATGCGGATTTACCTGTCTGGGCAAAACCTTTATACATGGACAAAAATGCTGTATATCGATCCTGAAAATTTCCAGCGGCGTGCCCCTCAGGCAGCGACCAATGTGTATCCAACTCCTAGGGTTTATAATATTGGGGTGAATGTTGAATTGTAAAACGACTGAAATACAATCATTATGAAAAAATCGCATATATATTCACTGATCTGTTTACTGGCTCTTTTAAGTGGCTGTGATGATAATTTCCTTGAGGTAGCCCCTGAAGTTGCCATGAACGAGGAAAAAGTTTTTACTGATCCCGTGCTTGCCGCCCAATATGCGGATGATGCATATAAATATCGTCCCGACGACTATTTGAGATGGACCTGTGTTACCGGAACTTCAATGGCCACTGATGAAGCTGTCGGCACTGATGTAACGTCGAACCTGTTGTATACCTTTTATAAGGGATTGCTCCATGACCACTCCTTAATTACCCCGACCATGAGCGACCGCTATGCGTTAAATGAAGTCTCAGGAGTGTATACCATGTGCTATTCGGGAATACGGATTGTCAATAAAATGCTTTCAAAAATTGATGGGGTGCCATGGACTTCTTCACAGAATCCTGACAGGATAAAAGGGGAAATGTATTTTTTGCGCGCATTCATGCACTTTGAACTGATCAAACGATTTGGCGGAGTGGTCATAATGGATAAAGCATATGCAGCGATTGATGACATTGATCTTCCAAGAAATACTTATCAGGAATGTGTTGATTTTATTGTGTCTGATATTGAAAAAGCTGTAAAACTACTCCCTGAAGAGTACGATCAGGCGAATTACGGGCGTGCCACCATTGGCGCAGCCAAAGCGCTAAAATCGAGGGTACTGCTTTATGCAGCAAGCCCCTTGAACAATCCAGGTAATGATGCTTCCAAATGGAAGACTGCCGCCGATGCTGCGAAAGCAGTAATAGACATGAATAAGTACACTTTACATCCAGCTTACGGAGAAATACTGAGTCCTCCGGGAAACGGGACAACAAATGAGTATATTCTAATTAAAGTCCGTCCTGCACGCAGTTGGGGTTGGTTTATTCTGTCCGTAATACCGCCAGCGTCAGGAGGTCGTATCGGGGAATTTAATCCTACCCAGAACCATGTCGATTTATATGAAATGAGCAACGGGCTTCCAATAACCGATCCCCAATCCGGATATGACCCTCAAAATCCTTATGCTAACAGGGATCCCCGTTTTTATGCCAATATTTTATACAACGATGCCCCGTGGCAGGGAAGAAAGATGCAAATGTGGAATGGAGGTACTGATTTCCAAGAAGGAAATACTTCATACACGGCAACAGGGTATTATTGTAAAAAATTCTGGCCGGAAGTATTTAAATCGCCTGGTACAACAAATGCCATTTTCAATTTCATTTTTTTTCGTTATGGTGAAATTCTGTTGAATTATGCTGAAGCACAAAATGAAGCCTCTGGGCCGGATGTCAGTGTTTATAATGCTGTCAATCAAATCCGTAAACGGGCCGGGATGCCCGACCTGCCTGAAGGTTTGACGAAGGACCAGATGAGGGAACGTATCCGGAACGAAAGGGCTATTGAACTAGCATTTGAGGACCACAGGCTGTATGATGTGATGCGCTGGAAAAAAGGACCAGAGATTATTGCCAAACCTGTGTATGGCATGAAAGTAGTAAAAAATGCAAACGGAACATTCACCTATACTCCTACACTTCTCAGCGAATATTACCAGCGGGTATTTGAAGACTACCAGCATTTATATCCAATTCCAAAAACAGAGATTCAGAAAAGCAAGGGAAAATTATTGCAGAACCCTGGATGGTAGATAATAATCTAAACAAGCATAAAATATGAAAATAAGGTATATAATCTTTTTAATGTTGGCTCTTGCGCTTATGTTTTCAGCAAAGCTTTATGCCCAGGAGCAGCAGTCTGTCATGATCTCTGGAACAGTGGCAGGTGCAGATAAGCAGCCGGTAATCGGTATGACAGTTGAAGTACAGGAGCGAGGCATTGAAACAAAAACGGATGCAGAAGGACGTTTTCTGATATCTGTTAAAAAAGGAGATGTTTTGGTTTTTATGAAAGAAGGCTATCTGACATTTTACCAGGATATCACCAACTTGAAAGAAAAACTGAGCATCCGTGTTAAGAAAACCATTGTAGAAGCGGGGGAAGACGACAACGTGTTTGTCCCGTTTGATGTCCGGAAGAAACGCGAAATCAATGGTGCTGTGTCAACCATCAAAGCATCCGGCTTGTCTCAATTGCCCGTCAGTTCGATGACCAATTTGCTGTCCGGTTTGGCCCCAGGCCTGAATGTTTGGCAAACCGGCACCCAGCCCGGGCGCGATGAGTCTACCTTCATTATCCGCAACAGGGCTTCTTTTGCAGGGAGCAATGTCCCTCTTATCCTTGTCGATGGGGTTGCCCGTGATTTTCCGGATATGGACCTGAACGAAATTGAGTCGGTCACGGTAATGAAAGATGCGGCATCGCTGGCATGGTATGGGAATCGGGGCGCAAACGGTGTGCTTTTGATCACTACCAAACGTGGAAGTTCCTCCCGGACCCGCTTCACTTATGACACCCAATTTGGTGTGCAAACGCCAACTGTATTGACCGAACCACTTGACTCGTACACTTTCGGAACATTATATAATCAGGCATTGCAAAATGATGGATATGATGCCATATATTCGCAAAGCATGCTCGAAAATTATAAGTCGGGAGACCGGTATTGGTACCCTAATAATAATTTTGTGAAAGATTTCATAAAAGACAATTCCTTGGTTCAAAGGCATGTTCTTACTGCTTCAGGCGGTTCTCGATCAATCCGGTATTTTACTACAGTAAGCTTTTTTGACCAAAATGGGCTTTTCAAGGATGCAAAAACGGATAATTTTAGTACCAATGTAGGCTATCAGCGTTATAATCTCCGTAC
The DNA here is from genome assembly GCA_964461245.1 of uncultured Prolixibacteraceae bacterium. Lineage (GTDB taxonomy): Bacteria > Bacteroidota > Bacteroidia > Bacteroidales > Prolixibacteraceae > UBA1413. The sequence continues at coordinate 26,396 of CAYWTT010000005.1, forward strand.
CAACCTCGATATTCAGGTAACGCCGATGCTGAACGTCCAGCTGGATATGGGCGGACGCGTGGAAGACCGTCGCGAGCCAGGTGCAACCAGCAGTACTTTCTTGAGTACCGTCTTTTCAACGCCGGCCAATGCTTTCCCTCTTTTGAACGAAGACGGGTCGTATGGAGGAAGCAGTTTGTTTCGCAATAATCCATTGGCGCAGTTGAAAAGCACCGGGTACACCAGTGAAATAACGAGGGTTTTACTTGGGACATTAAATGTTAACCACAAACTGGATTTTCTGTTAAAAGGATTATCAGCCAATGTGTTTTACACGTTCGACATCCAGGGAAGGTATACCAACGGGCGGACTCAATCGTATGAAGTGTATGAACATGGGGTACGTTATGGTACGAAAACACCTTTGACCTATTTGACATCTGCTTTTGCCGATAATATCCGGACAAATGAATTATGGGCCGGCTTTGATTATAAAAACAGCATCGGCAAACATGACATCAGCGCTATCCTCCGATACCAGCAGGCAACAACTTTTGCCGCCACAAAATTTGAAGACAAACGCCAGGGAATTTCGGCCCGCGGATCGTATTCGTACAATAACAAGTATTATCTTGATTTGGTGGCCAGTTATACCGGAGCTGATAATTATAATCCGGGAAAACGGTTTGGCTTTTTTCCAGCCACCGCGGTGGGATGGGTTATTTCGGAAGAGAGTTTTCTGAATCAATTGTCATTCATTAATTACCTCAAATTGCGAGGTTCGTTTGGGGTTGCCGGGAACAATGCAACCGGCGAATCAGGCAAATTCCCGTATGGCTATTTGTATACGGCATCAACCGGTGGCTATACTTTTGGCACCAGTTTTACCTGGAACCAGGGCGGAGCTGAAAATACGCTGCCGAATCCGGTTATTACCTGGGAAAAAGCCTACAAAACAGACTTGGGATTTGATGCAAAGTTGTTCAGTAATGCTGTTTCAATTTCTGCGAATTATTTTAATGAGCTTCGCAAAGATATTCTGACTAATGCGATATTACCTTCTTTGATCGGAAAATCTACGTATCGCGTCAATGATGGGGAGAGCAGGTTGAAAGGATTTGAAGGAGTTTTTGATTTTACACAAAAGTTTGGCGATTTTACCCTGGTTGTTGGCGGCAACTATACGTTTGCCCGAAATGAAATCCTGCGGATTAACGAGTCGGCAGGGCTTGTCGATTATCAGGTACAGCAGGGGCATAATATTAGTTCGGTATCTGGATTTAGCAAACTGATGTTAGTGTCTGACGGAATATTCCAGTCTCAGGCAGAGATTAACAACAGTCCGGTGCAGCGCTTTGCCGGTAAGGTCCGACCAGGTGATATCAAATACAAGGATGTCAATAACGACAAGGTAATTGACAATTTTGACCGTGTAATGACCGACTATGCCGATACGCCGGATTCTTATTATGGGTTTAAATTAGCCGGGATGTATCATGGTTTCGATTTCTCTGTTTTGATGCAGGGGGTGAGTGGCCGTAAAATTCAAATAAGATCATTGGTGATGGCAGGTTCGAATAACACCGGTTATATTAACCAATTTAGTGTGGATGCCTGGTCTGCTGATAATCCGACAGCGCCATATCCGCGTCTTGGAATTTCAGACCGTGGGAATAATACTGTCGATTCTGATTTCTGGTTAAAATCAGGTGATTATCTGAGATTGAAATCTGTGGAACTTGGATATTCAATCCCTTCAGAACTAACTGATAAATTTAAAATCAGGTCGCTCAGGTTCTATGTGAATGGTTTTAACTTGTTGAATTTTAATAAAACAGGAATGGATATAGATCCTGAAATGCCTTTTTCCGGTTTCATATCCAACTACCCTTATGTCCGGACAATTACAGCAGGTTTAAACCTGAAATTTTAATAACGAACAAATTCCGAAAAATATGAAAAAGCCAATAATATTGATATTCCTTGCTTCATTGTTGCTTACATCCTGCGACTTTCTGGATTTTGATTATTATGATGGACCGATTACCGAAGATCAATTCTGGAATCTGGATCTTTCGGCCCGTGGGCAGCTTAATCAGGGCTATGCTTATCTACAGGAAGGGTACAACCGTTATGATGGGGCCATGCTGGCTGCCGGTTGTGATGAAGCGGTTAATTCCAATCTCAATTCAACGGTAAATATTTTCAACAATGGTACCTGGAGCCCATTGCGCACGTTGGATGATGTGTATGCTACCAACTACAACGGGATTCGTCAGGTGAATGTGTTCCTGGAACATGCCAACCAAGCCAACATTACGCCGGCAGCGGATATTCCGCGTTTGCGTGGAGAAGCATTCTTCTTAAGGGCATATTTTCACTTTGAATTGTTAAAAAGGTATGGCGGGGTAATTATTGTCAACAAGGTATTCAGCACAGCAGATAATATGGATTTGCCTAGAAATACATTTTCTGAAACCGTCAATCAGATACTGGCTGATTGCGATTCTGCTATCTTAGTCCTGCCCTTGTCTGTCGCTCAATATGGGGATGCCAATAAAGGGCGTGCTACTAAGACAGCAGCCCTCGCCTTGAAATCCCGCACCTTGTTGTATGCTGCCAGCCCGTTGAACAATAGCGGGAACGATATTTCCCTCTGGCAAAAAGCAGCCGCGGTTTCGAAAGAAATTATCGACAGCAAAGCCTGTTCACTCTATTCCAATTATGCAAATGTTTTTAATTATAGTGCGGCAGCCTATAATACCGAGGTAATTTTTGCTACCCAGGCAACTGGCCGCAATGATATTGAAACCAATAATGCACCCATTAGTTATGACGGGGCCCTTGGAAGAACAAACCCCACACAGGAACTGGTTGATGCTTATGAAATGAAAAACGGCTTACCAATTACCGATCTTGCTTCCGGGTATGATCCAAATAATCCATATGTCAACAGGGACCCACGTTTAGGTTACTCTATTTTTTATAATGGCTCAAGCTTTAAAGGTTTACCGGTCGATACGTATGTAAATGGTAAGGACGGGATCGATAAGAATGTTAATGCAACAAAGACCGGGTATTACATGGCGAAATTCCTGAGCGCTTCTGCAACTTGGAACCAGGCAACCAACACTGTGGTGCGCCGCCCATGGGTGATTTTCAGGTATGCTGAAGTCTTGCTGAATTATGCGGAAGCGCAGAATGAAGCGGTTGGCCCGGATGCCAGTGTGTATGATGCCGTTAACCAGGTACGGAAACGGGCTGGAATGCCAAATCTTCCTGTAGGTTTGAGCCAGGCACAGATGCGTGAACGAATCCGTAACGAACGCCGGATTGAGCTGGCTTTCGAGGAACACCGTTTCTTTGATGTACGCCGTTGGAAAATCGGGGAACAGGTCCTTTCAAAACCCGTTACAGGGATGAGGATTAATTTGAATGGATCAACCTATACCTATGAACGGTTTACCGTCGAAAACAGGTCGTTCAGTGAAAAGAACTATCGTTATCCATTCCCTCAGTCGGAAATGGATAAGACTACAAAACTGGTTCAAAATGAGGGATGGTAAAATTTGCATCATGATGACTAATAATCTGATCAACACGTAATAACTTATATTATGAAAAAATTATATATAATACTAACATTGGTTACGGGGTTCCTGGTAGCTTGTCAGGAAAATAAATTCGAAGATTATGATTATACTGCTGCTTATTTTCCGAATCAGTATCCGATACGAACGTTTGACGTAAGTGAAAACACGAACAGCAATGACTATAAATTCCTGATACCTGCAGTAATGGGCGGAATATATAAAAATAATAAGGACAGGGTATTACAGATTGAAATAGCGCCTGAGCTTTGCTCAGGTGCATCCTTTCAATCAACAAATAATCCTATTTGTTTAATGCCTTCAACATATTATTCCTTGAGTTCATCCGAAAATTTGATCATTCCTGCCGGTGAATTCTATGGGAACATCGAAGTGCAATTGAAAAATGCCTTCTTTGATGATCCAATGGCTGGTAAGTTATGCTATGTAATACCCATACGGATTAAAAGTTCGATGGATTTGGATTCTGTTCTGAGTGGTAAATCGTCTTTGGCAAGTCCAGACCCCCGGGTCGCAAGCCAATGGTCTGTTGCACCTAAAAATTTTACCATGTTTGCTGTTAAATACATGAGCCAGTACCAGGGAAATTATTATCACAGAGGGAAAAGTACTGTAAAAGACCAAACTGGAAAGGTAGTCGAAAATAATATCTATCGTACGTCTAATGTAACCAATAATGACATTTGGAGTTTAACTACTTCTGGAAAAACTCAGGTCTCAGTGAGCAGTAATATAAGTTCTAAAATATTTACGGGTAGTTTATTATTGGACCTTTCATTTAATAATAATGGTTCCGGCACCGTTGTCCAGACGAAAGATTCGCCTATTACTGCATCCGGGACTTGTACCTTTTTAAAAATGGAGGGGTAGTTAATGGTGAACCACGTAATT
>CAYWTT010000006.1:0-30845 GCA_964461245.1 uncultured Prolixibacteraceae bacterium
GATCCTCAGGTGGGAGAGGTCCTCTTCCTTGTTCCATTCAGCCACTGCGGCCGCTATGGCCTGGAGCACTTTATAATGTGTATCGGGGCCGCTGCCCTCGGGATCCATAGCCAGGCTGATCACGGTAGGCCTGTAGCGTCTGAAATTCTCGAGTATCGGCACGACGTCCCGTTCCTTGTTGGGACCTCCACCTTTGGCATCCGTGTAAAATCCCAGACGAAGATGATGCACGTTTTTCACCGACACCCCATAATGTGCCCATACCAGTTCTTCTTCGAATTCCCTGATCAGCCCTTTCATTTTCTGGATATCGGGCGGATTTACGGCTCCGTCATAGCTGCTTTCCAGTACTTTGATCGATTGAAGAATATAGGCTACCAGTTCATGCTGATTTTTCAGGTTCTGCTGGGCTACCAGCCCCCTCACCAAACGGTGGCACACACCCCTCCGCTTACCCTCTTCATCCAGGGCGGCAATATTGTCAAGGTAGTGGTAAACGTCTTTGTCCCATTTATATCTGTAACCCTTTTCAAAGAAATCAGGATAATTGATCATTTCAATTTTATCTTTACCGATCAGGGTAAGGGTATCCCTGAGTAAACCGAGCATAAACCGGTTGGTGACCGCATTAAATCCCGAGGTCAGCACGCAAAAGTGCATTTCGTTGCTTGCTTCCCTGCTCTGCCGGTTGGTGACGGGCATTATTCCAAGCATGATGTCATCGTGATGCGGACCGGTATGAAAATAGACCTGCCCGGTTTCCTTCCGCATCCCTCTTTTCATTTTGGCTGTGATCGAATCAATAACCGATTGGACGGTCTGATCGTTCAGGTCGGGTATTTTGCTGCAGTATTCGTCATTCATCAGGTCATCGGTGGTAAGTTTAGGACCGAATTTGTTGACTCTCTTACACAGGTCAATTACTGCACGTTCGGTCTTCTGGTGATTCCAGGGGGTGTCAAAGTAGTACGCGTCAATGCAGTCTTTCAGTTTTATCCCTGCGCCACGGGTAAGGTAGAACCTGGCATTTTTCAGTTTCTGCAGGGCTGTGGCGGGATAGAGATTATTGGGTTTGCTTTCCACGGAATCCCGGATGACATCGGCTATGGCTTCACCGGCAGCATATATGATCGCCTTGTTATTGGCATTGTAGGTAAGGGTGCCCAGCCCGATGGTGATCACCAGGCGGTTTCGTGAAACCTCTATACCGCCCAGATCACCTGCAGTGACTGCCTGTGTCTCGAAGTTGGTGCCGGTTAGCCGCGTCGGTTCATAATGGTTGGCTCCTCTTGTGTTGAAGGCTATGTGTCCGTCGGGACCAATACTCCCCAGGAAAAAGCCGATGCCTCCTTTTTCACGGATCCTGGCTTCGTACTCATCACACCAGTTGTCAATCTTAAACAATGACTGTTGCTGAAGTTTCTCAAAGTAGTTTTTCGCTTCCCTGAACCGCAGGGAGAGGTCAATGGTGTAACCGGGGAAAACTTCATGGAAAGTCTTCCCTTCAGCCAGCTCAATCTCATCTGAATTGATGAGTAACGCTTTATTCCTGTCAAATCCCAGTGGGGTGATATAATTCTTGTTCACAAAATTCCACAGGCTATTATGCTGTGCTGAACTGATCGGATAAAATTCACCCGCCTGAACAAACTGAATCCCGCGAAGGTCCGGCCTTCTTACCCCGGCGAGGCCATACCTTTCCAGCAGCGTCTTTCCTTTTTCTTTGTCCCAGTTATCAAGAAGCATGCGGGTATTGTTCAGGAAATGAATCGCTGTCTTACTGCTGGGCAGCGAAACAACCCCTTCCGGGTTTTCCGCACTCCATTCCAGAAAACTGAGTGCGGAAAGCAGACCCAGTTTGGGAAAGTTTTCGACCAGAAGATAGGGTGTGACCGAGGATATTTTCGGACTACCCGATTCCTTGTAAAAAGCCTGTTCTACACCTGAAAAATTTTTCATGATATGTTGTTTTTTATGAACCTGACAGTTTTTCAACCGCAAATGCTGCTGCTCCTATTGTTCCGGCTTTTACTCCCAGAACTGAAAACATGATCTCGGTATCATTGCTGATATCCTGGTTGCTGTATGTGTAAATGGCCTGTCTGATGGGTGCCAGTATAAATTGGCTGGCTTCCGCCAGTTTTCCTCCCACGATGATCAGTTCAGGATTGAAAATCTGGATCAGATGGGCGATACCCTTTCCAAGCCAGAATCCCACATTGGACAGCAGGGAAATGGAAAACTGGTCACCGAGGCAGGCTGCCTGGATCACTGTATTGGTTTCTATCTTCTCCAGTTCATTGTTGACCAACGCGGGGAGCAGCGATGAATTGCCCTTCTCAATACCCTCACGGGCCTGCAAGGTTATGGCTGTGGCCGAAGCCAGGGTTTCAAGGCATCCCAGCTTGCCGCATTGACACAGCATGCCGTTCTCCGACAGCGGAATATGCCCGAATTCGCCGGAAAAGCCCGATTTTCCCGTGTAAAGTTGACCGTTCAGGATTAATCCGAGTCCGACCCCCCAGTCCATGTGTACCATCAGCACGTTCTGTTTTCCCTTTGCCAGACCGAACTGCTGCTCTGCAAAGGTTCTCATGCGGGCATCGTTGTCAATAAATACCGGTATGCCGAAAATATCACCGATTTTATGATGAAGATTTTCAATCTCCGGGAAATAGGTCTTGTTGATGTACTTTTCCCGGTCAACCAACCCGGGTAATTCGATACCGGCAGCAATCACCTTTTCCGCGGGGATATTGACCTTTTCCATGATTTCCTGCAGGCAGTGATGGATCCGGCTGAAAATGTTAAAATCTTTCTGCATACTGACCGGAACGGTGTGCGGGCCCGTTATTTCCTGGTTATGAGCATTGAATACGGAAATAATGGAAAAATAGATATTCACGGTAATTCCTACTACGTAAAATGAATCTTTTATCAATCCGTAAATGACAGGGCGACGACCCCCGCTGGAATATCCCTGTCCCAGCTCCATAACCAGCTTTTGTCCGATAAGGTCACGAAGCAGGGAATTGATCTTGGGAGTGCTCAGATTCAGGTTTCTGGATAATTCCGCATTAGACATGGGTCCGTTGAAATAGAGTTGCCTGACGATGTGTTTCATCTGGCCGACCTTCTTCAAACCAACTCCCTGGAAATTGATCTTCCTGTCAAAAAGTGTTTCCATCCTTCCTGAATTGGCTCAAAATTCCGAAAAAATTCGATATAAAAAGCAACTTATTAAAAAAATCAATAAGTTTATCCTGAAATATCACTTTATATTAAAAGCAGGGGGTAAGATGATCGTATCAAAGTTGGAATTCAACAAGGACGGCATTTGCCCGTGTCACGCTGACACCGAATCTTGAGATCTCTTCCGGGAAAAGGCATCCTGTCTCTTCTCAGGCAGGGTTACCGTCTATTTGGGCAGCTTGAGGGAGTTCCTTCTCGACAATAAGTATTATCTTTGCGGAAACGGAGGGATGGTGGTTGAAGTCCGGAATTTGCTGATTTCCTGAGGAATTCCGGTCACTCATATCCTCTTTGAAATCTATTTCTGACATGGTGCAACCTCTTTTTGGCAAGACACTTTCAGAACTGCAGCAGATTGCCGCAGAATCGGGATTACCGAAGTATGCCGCCGGTCAGATGGCGGACTGGCTTTATATGAAAAGGGTGGATTCCCTTGAAGGGATGACCAATCTTTCCCTGAATGCCAGGAGCCTGCTTGCGGAGAGATATGAGACCGGAGTCCGGTTACCCGTAAAAGTACAGGTCAGCGTTGACGGCACCAAAAAGTACCTTTTCGGGACTGCGGACGGCAGATATGTTGAAACAGCCATGATTCCCGAGGAGGATCGTATTACCGTGTGTGTAAGTTCCCAGGTGGGATGTAAAATGGGATGCCTGTTTTGTATGACCGGGAAACAGGGATTCCAGGGACAGTTGACTGCCGGGGAGATACTCAACCAGATCCGGAGTATTGAGGAGGCAGGCCGGATTACCAACATAGTATTCATGGGCATGGGGGAACCCTTTGATAATCTGGAAGAGGTATTAAAAAGTTTGGAAATCCTTACGGCACCCTGGGGTTATGCCATGAGCCCGAGAAGGATCACGGTCTCCACCATCGGGATCATCCCCGGTATGCTCACCTTTCTGGAAAAAAGTGAAACACACCTGGCTGTCAGTTTGCATTCCCCGTTCGATGAGGAGCGGAAGAAGCTGATGCCCGTCCAGATTGCATACCCCATTGCCGACGTGATCCGTGAAATCAGAAGCTGGGATTTCAGCCGTCAGCGCAGGGTTTCATTTGAATATATCGTGTTTAAAAATCTGAACGACAGCTACCGGCATGTCAGGGAACTGGCCCGGCTGCTGAACGGCCTGCACTGCCGGATCAACCTGATCCGGTTCCATCCGATTCCCGGTACTTCCCTGCAGGGCACCGATGAGGATACCTTGGCAGGATTTAAAGATATGCTGAATGAAAAGGGAATTCTGACCACCATCAGGGCTTCCAGAGGTCAGGATATCTATGCAGCCTGCGGACTGCTTTCCACAAAGGAGCTGGTTAAAAAAACATGAAGAGGGATTATTCAGGCGGCAATGTATTATTTTTATCCAAAATTTCGGGAAAATGGAAAAACTGATATGGATCAAGGAGATTTTCGGTCCGAAACTCGAAATTCTGTTGGGAAATGAGAAAATCGGATCGATTCACTGGCAGAATATGTTCAGCGGAAAGGCCACAGCTGAGTTTAACGGCCGGTTTTTCTATCTGAAACGCGAGTTTTTCCTTTCAAAACTTGAGATCTACGATGGTAAGGACCAGTCACTACTGGCCGGAGTAGTGGTAAATCTTTTCAATCCCCGCAGCGAGGTGATCCTGAACGGCAAAAGATTTGAACTTGAAATAAAGAATTTCTGGCAGTCCCGGTGGTCATGGAAGTTCGACGGAAGAGATGTGATCACCTTCACTTCGAACGAATTCATAACCAAGGATAAGGGCGTGATTGAGCTGTACGGCACCTGTAAGGATGAACTGGAGATCCTGATCCTGCTGGGGCTTTTTGTTCGGAACCAGTTTGTACTGATTATCCTTTTCCTGCTGTTCCTGCTGATTTTGATCCTGTGGTAAGTTTTTAGAAGAAATCCTCGAATTCCAGGATCTCCTTATCGGGTGCGGGTGCCTTGTCTTCACATCCCAGATCGACATTAAAGTGGGCCGGCCTTTCAAAGGAGTCATTTTGGGTATAGCCGAGGGAAGGATCAGCCAGGACCTTTTTCATGAAATAACCCCAGATGGGCAGCGCCATGCTGGCTCCCTGGCCAGAACTCAGATCCGCAAAGTGAATACTGCGCAGATCGGCACCCGTCCAGACTCCTGCACAAAGTTTCGGGGTCATGCCTATAAACCAGCCGTCGGAATGGTTTTGCGTCGTACCTGTTTTCCCTGCAATCGGCATGGTGAACTTTCCATAGCCATCCCGGTTTCTCAGCCGGCTGCCCGTACCGGCATCGATCACCCCCTGTAGCAGGTTCACCATCAAATAAGCTGTGTTTTCGTCAATGGCTTCGTAACGTTGGGGCATGAAATTCGCCACCAGGTTTCCGTGCCGGTCTTCGATGCGGGTAACAAAGTAAGGCCTCACAAATACCCCCTTGTTGGCATAGGTGCTGAAAGCCCCCACCATTTCATACAGGGTAATATCGGAAGTTCCGAGGAACATGGAATACACCGGATCGATCGGACTGTAAATGCCCAATTTTTTCATCACTTCGACTACAGCCTCCGGATTGAACTGTTTCATCACCCAGGCTGAGATCATATTGCGTGAATTGGCAAGACCCCATTTCAAGGTGACCATTTTCCCGTAGTTGTCCTCATCCTTTTCGGCATCCCGGGGTTCCCATATCTTCCCATCGGCCAGCACAAACTGCTGCCTCACATAGGGTACTTTCGTGCAGGGAGTCAGGCCATTTTGCATAGCCAGGGTATAAAGAAAGGGTTTAACGGTCGATCCCACCTGCCTTTTGCCCTCCTTGACCATGTCGTACATAAAATACTGGTAACTGGGACCTCCCACATAGGCTTTCACTTTTCCTGATCCGTTTTCCATGGCCATGAAAGAGGAGCGGAAAAAGCGGAGATACCATTTGATCGAATCGACGGGCGACATGATGGTATCCTTATCTCCGTTCCAGGAAAAAATCGTCATCTCCACAGGCTTGTTGAAAATATCCCTGATCTGGCTGGCACTCTTTCCCTGTTTTGAAAGCGATCGGTAACGGTCGCTCTGTCTGATAAAACGGGTCAGCAAAGCTTCACTTTCCTCGGCGCCCATATCGTTGCTGAACGGAGGATTTTTCAGGTACCTGATGCGGTTGTCAAATTTGGGCTGGAGGTTGTTTTTCAGGTGAAACGTCACCGATTCTTCCGCATACTGCTGCATCCTGGAATCGATCGTGGTATAAATCCGGAGTCCGTCCTTATACAGGTTCCAGGTTGTACCGTCCCGTTTTTTGTTTTTATTGCACCAGCCAAATAAGGGATTGGTTGCCCACTCGGTGGAGTCTTCAATGAATTTTTGATTCTGGAAGCTGGCGTAATTTTCCCTGGCCGGTTCCGTAGCGTTAAGCGTCATGCGGATGTATTCCCTGAAATAGGGAGCCAGACCCCGTTTGAAGTCGACAGGATGGTAATTCAGATCAAGGGATTTCACCTTGTTGGCATCAAATTCGGCCCTCGAGATAAATCCGTATTTACGCATCTGAGCCAGCACCACGTTCCGTCGCTGCAAGGTGACCTCCGGCCTGCGGACCGGATTGTACAGCGCGCTGTTTTTAGCCATGCCGATCAGCATGGCCGACTGGTGCAGTTTCAACTCCTCGGGATCGCAGTTGAAATACACGTTGGAAGCAGTTTTGATGCCAACGGCAAGGTTCAGGAAATCATACTTGTTCAGATACATGGTGATGATTTCCTCTTTGGTATAACTGCGTTCAAGTTTCACCGCGATGATCCATTCCTTGAATTTCCTCATTGCCAGTCTGACCGGTCCCCTTAAATGTTCTCGGGGAAAGAGCATCTTGGCCAGCTGCTGGGAGATAGTGCTTCCTCCTCCCGAACGGGTATTTCCGGTCAGGATTCCTTTGGCTACCCTGAGCAATCCCCTGAAATCCACTCCTGAGTGACGGTAAAATCGGATGTCTTCTGTGGCGATTAATGCGTTGATCAGGTGGGGAGGCAGGTTTTCATACGTGGTAAAAGTTCTGTTCTCGCTGAAAAATGTTCCCAGTACTTTTTCATCTTCTGAAATCACCTGAGAGGCAAGAATGGTTTCTGTCTTCTCCAGGTCTTCAAAGGTGGGCATAAAACCCAACGCCCCCCGGGCGATCAGGAAAAAGAGGACTACAACCACAAGGGCTACTGCAATATACAACCCCCAAAAGTAGCGGATATATTTCCTGAATTCAGTGTTTTCTTCCGACATGAAAATTCGCATTAGAAATGAAGAGGCAAATATATTAGTATTAATTTGAAGTTGAAATTTTGAACTTAGCTATTCATTTTTATTACTTTGCAAAAATTTTTTAAAAAGAATTAACACCAGCGCGTATGCAGGAAAATCTTGTCATTGTTGAATCACCGGCTAAAGCCAAGACAATCGGGAAGTTTCTGGGAAAGGATTTTGTAGTGGCTTCCAGCATGGGGCACATCCGTGACCTTGAGAAGAAAGATTTTGGAATTGACATAAAAAATAAATATCGGCCCAAGTACATTGTTTCGGAGGATAAGAAAAAAGTAGTCGCCGAGCTGAAGAAGCTGACCAGGGAAGCCCGGATTGTATGGCTTGCTTCTGATGAAGACCGTGAAGGGGAGGCCATTGCCTGGCATTTGCAGGATGAGCTGAAACTGAATCCCGAAAACACCAAACGCATTGTTTTTCATGAAATCACCAAAGATGCGATCCTGAATGCCATCCACCATCCGCGGGCCATTGACATTAATCTGGTCGATGCCCAGCAGGCGAGAAGGGTTCTTGACCGGATCGTCGGTTTTGAGATTTCACCCGTTTTATGGAAGAAAGTAAAACCTTCCCTGTCGGCGGGCCGTGTGCAATCAGTGGCGGTCAGGCTGATTGTGGAGCGGGAAAGGGAGATTCTGAATTTCAATTCCACATCCTATTTCCGGGTGACGGGTCAGTTCCTGGCCCGGCTTGCCGATGGAACCACCGCAGAAATAAGGGCAGAATTGTCCTCCCGGTTTGATACGGAAAATGAAGCTTTGGCTTTTATGGAAAAATGTAAAAATTCAGAATTCCATGTGGCCGACATTACCCAAAAACCGACCCGCAGGTCTCCCGCGCAGCCTTTTACTACCTCAACCCTGCAACAGGAAGCAAGCAGAAAACTGGGATTTTCGGTTTCACAAACCATGACGGTTGCCCAGAAACTTTACGAAGCCGGAAGGATCACTTACATGAGGACCGATTCGGTCCATCTCTCCTCCCTGGCTTTACACACGGCCGCACAGAAAATAAGCGAGCTTCACGGCGAAAAATATGTGAAAACGAGGCAGTATAAAACCAAAACCAAAGGAGCACAGGAAGCCCACGAAGCCATACGTCCCACCTATATGCAGGAGGAGACCATTCCCGGAACCGCCCAGGAGAAAAAGCTGTACGAACTGATCTGGAAAAGAACCATTGCCTCTCAGATGGCGGATGCTTTACTGGAGAAAACGGTGATCACGATAGATATTTCCAATGCTAAGGAGAAATTCACGGCCTCGGGTGAAGTGATCGTGTTTGACGGTTTTCTGAAAGTATACCTGGAATCGACCGATGAAGAATCAGTTTCACCGGGTGGGCAGCTGCTGCTTCCGGCCGTCAGGGTGAAAGATCAGCTGAAACCTCAGGGGATCCAGGCTACTGAAAAATATGCCCAGCGCCCGGCGAGGTATACCGAAGCTTCATTAGTGAAAGGACTCGAAGAACTGGGAATCGGAAGGCCATCCACCTATGCACCGACCATTACGACCATTCAGAACAGGGAATATGTGGTGAAGGAAGACCGGCCGGGAAAGGAGAGAAACTATCTCCTTCTGGAACTCAACGGGAAAGAGATCGTCCGGTCGGTGAAAAGTGAAATTGCCGGTGCAGAGAAGGCCAAACTCTTTCCGACCGATATTGGGATGGTGGTTACTGATTTTCTGAATGATCATTTCAATCAGATCATGGATTACCATTTCACGGCCAGTGTAGAGCGTGATCTGGATGAAATTGCCGAAGGCAAGAAAATCTGGTATGAGGTTATTGACCGGTTTTATCACCCCTTTCATGCGAATCTCGACAATGTGCTGAAATCATCGGAGAAGACCCGTGGAGAGAGAATCCTGGGAAGTGACCCGGTTTCAGGGCGGCAGGTGTCGGTGAAAATCGGCCGTTTCGGCCCTATAGCCCAGTTGGGGGAATCCTCGCCGGATAAGGAAGAGGAAAAACCCCAGTTTGCCAGTCTTCGTCCGGGACAGCTCCTCGAAACAATAACCCTGGAGGAGGCCATTGAACTCTTCAGGATGCCGCGGGAACTGGGCAACTATGAAAATAAAAGCGTTGTGGTGGGAATTGGCCGTTTCGGCCCTTATGTACGCCATAACAACCAATTCATTTCCTTGACCAGGAATGACGATCCCTATACGGTTACGATCGACAGGGCCATTGAGCTGATTGCACTCAAAAGAGAGAAAGAGTCCAAAGCGGTCATCAGAATCTTTGCGGAAGAGCCGGAACTAAAAATCCTCAATGGGCGGTGGGGCCCCTACCTTGTGTATAAAAAGGAGAATTATAAAATTCCCAAAACCGTTAAGGCAGAAGATCTTTCGCTTGAAGAATGCCTGAATATTGTGAACGGGGAAGGCAATAAGTCCATAAAACGGAAAAAAGCTAGGAAGTAGTATTCTGAAATCTTAACCATACTGAACATGGATATTGGCTTATATTTTGATCCTGTTGATTTCGATCTTCTCGGCCAGGAAGAAAAGTTCAGCAAATATTCATTGGGTTACCAAATCAGAAAAGATACCATTAAAGCTCTGCACACCAAGATGGGGAGCGTTAAGGCAGCCCTGCTAGGGGTACCTTATGAACCGGTCCTTTCCAACAAAGGAACAGCCGGTGCACCGGCTGTGATCAGAAAGCACCTCTACCGGATGGGTAACCTGGAAGGGTTGGGAGGTATCATTGACCTGGGAGACCTGAAAACGGGCAGGAGTGTTCAGGATATTTATTATGCCATGCGTGATGTGGTCGAATACCTGGGAGATCTGGGGATTGTGGCCGTGGTGCTGGGAGGCGGGCAGGATCTCACTACGGGAATTGCCCGATCATTCAGGGATTGCCCTGATTTTACCCTTTCAGTGGTCGATGCCAGGGTCGATATGAAAAGCAGAAGAGAGATGTCCGATTCATCGGGTTTCATAAGGCGGATCCTGCATGAAAATCCCCGTCTGTTTCATTTGCAGATGATCGGGATACAAAGCCACCTGGTTTCTTCATCCATACTGGAGCAATTCAGGGAGAAGACTTTCGGATATATTCAGCTGGGCCGTCTCCGTGATGATTTCACCGTGGCAGAGCCTGTGCTGCGAAACACCACTTTTCTGAGTTTCGATATTTCATCGGTAAGGCAGTCTGATGCTGCCGGACATTGTCATCCGTCTCCCAACGGGCTTCAAGGGGAAGAGGCCTGCCGATTAGCCCATTATGCCGGGCTAAGCAGTAAAATGAAGGTTTTCGGGATATTTGAAGTCAATCCGGAATATGATCCCAGAGAGATGACGGCCGACCTGGCAGCGCAGATGGTCTGGTACTTTCTGGAAGCTTTTGCACACCGGAAGGATGTGGATCCTGCCAGGGATAAAACACCGTTTATCCAGTATTTTGTTGAAGCGGATGCACTTACGCTTCCCTTTTATCTGCATGCCCCGACGGGCAGATGGTGGATTGAAGTTCCGGCCGGGGAAGAGAGTCAATGGATTATTCCCTGCCATGAAGATGATTATTCCCTGGCCTGCAGGCATGAAATCCCTGATATCTGGTGGAAATATGCCCGAAAATCTGACCGGTTATCAAAATAATAGAAAATTAAATCCGTTCTTTGCAATACCATTCATGGAAATGTTTCAGCCGGTTTTGTAAACTTTGAAAAAAGAATTATGATTCAGGTTGCATGAGAAAAGCGTATGAGAAAGATAATTTCTTTTTTATTTTTTATTTTTACGGTACATTTAGCAGCATTGGGGCAGCAGGACCCGCAATACACCAATAATATGTTCTATAAATTGGGTGTCAATCCGGGTTTTGCAGGAAGTCAGGATGCGATAAGTGGTATGATATTGAACCGCTACCAATGGAGTGGATTTGAAGGAGCACCTAAAACCATGGTTTTCAGTGCAGATGCACCTGTTTTAGTCTTCGGAAAACCTTCAGGAGTGGGATTAAATATAGTAAGTGATGAACTGGGTCCTGAAAAGAATGTCCTGGTCAATTTCAGTTATGCCTATAAAACGGCGCTGAAATTCGGAACACTGGGAATCGGCGTTGCGATGGGAATTTTTAATAAAGGGCTCGACGGGGAGTGGGAAATTCCGGAGGATGACCTGGGAATATACATATCCCCGGGTTCGGATCCAGCCATTACGCAGGGCGAAGTCAGTCAGGTTGCATTGGATGCCGGGATCGGGCTTTATCTGGAAGGGAAGAAATATTACCTGGGCGCCTCGGTTACCCATGTTAACCAGGCACCCATCAAGTTCTCAGATCAGGCGACCACTTACCTGGTGCGGCACTATTATTTGTCGGGCGGATACAATATTAAGCTGCCCGATCCGTTATTTGAGTTACGGCCGTCCTTTTTTCTGAAAAGTGATTTGGCGGCATGGCAGGTTGACCTGAATACCAATTTAGTGTATAATGACCGCCTGTGGGGAGGGATCTCCTACCGGGTCCAGGACGCAGTAGCACTTTTGTTTGGAACGGAATTGTTTAACGGTCTGAGTGTCGGATATTCGTTCGACCTGGTTACATCGGCCATCGGAAGGTATGGATACGGTTCGCATGAGGTGTTTATCAGCTATTCGGTTAATGTGGAAAAAAACCGGAGCAGAAAATATAAAAGTGTCAGGTTTTTGTGAAAAAACGATATAGTACTGAACTATGAAAAAAATTGGTCTTGTTTTAACTGGATTTTCAATGGGGCTTTTACTGTCTGTCAGTTCCTGTAGCCTGCCCGGCTCTGGTAACGGATACGGGAACGGGGAGCTGGTTGGCGTGAAACATCCCGGGAAATGGAAGGAGACGGTCCCGATCGGGATGATCTTTGTAAGACGGGGAACCCTAAATATTGGGCCTAATGATCAGGATCCTGCCTCTACCGCACAACCCACCCGGACGGTCTCCGTTGATGCATTCTGGATGGATGATACTGAAATTACCAACAATGAATACCGGCAGTTTGTTTATTGGGTGCGGGATTCCATAGCCCGTCAGATGCTGGGACAGCAGTTTCCCGAGTTCCTGATCACCGAAGATCGGGACAATAATCCGGTTGATCCGCCGCTGATCAATTGGAAAGAACGCATCCGCTGGGATGAACCTGACTATATTACCGCCATGCAGGATCTTTTTATTCCCGAAGAGGAGAGGTTTCTCGGACGCAGGGAAGTGGACAGCCGGAAACTGTTTTATAACTACTGGTGGATCGACTATAAACAGGCTGCGCGGAGAATCAACAGTTACAATCAGGATAGCCTGAAGTACGGTTACAATGCCGTGGTGGTAAAACCCGACGGGAAAATCGAACCCGTAACCAACCGCTCCGCTTTTATCATGCAGGAGTCAGTACCGGTATATCCGGATACCCTTTGCTGGATCAGGGATTTCACTTATTCCTACAACGATCCCTGGGCCACACGCTATTTCTGGCATCCAGGATTTGACGACTATCCCGTGGTGGGGATAACCTGGAGCCAGGCCCGCGCATTCTGCAACTGGCGCACTAAAATCCAGACCGATTATCTCTCAAGCCGCAGACAGCCCGGATTGATGGAATACCGCTTGCCCACCGAATCGGAATGGGAATATGCCGCCCGGGGCGGAAAGAAATTTTCGATGTATCCCTGGGGTAGTTATTATGTCCGTGATCCCAAAGGGATATTCCTTGCCAACTTTAAACCGCTCCGTGGTAATTATGTCGAGGATGGCGGTATCGGAACCATGCGGGTGGGAAGTTATGATCCGAATGATTTCGGACTTTATGATATGTCGGGAAATGTGGCTGAATGGACCAGCACTGCTTTTGACGAATCAGGATATCAGCTGATCAATGACCTGAACCCGTCCTATGAATACGACGCACTTCCGGATGATCCGCCGGTCATGAAAAGAAAAGTAATCAGGGGAGGTTCCTATAAGGATATCGCTTATTACAATCAGGTAGGTACCCGTAGTTATGAATACCAGGATACCACCAAATCCTACATAGGATTCCGCTGTGTCCGTTCAACTTTCGGTAATGAATTTTAAAAACAACTAAACTGCAAACAATGAATATTGGTGAACTTCTAAAGACGAAACGGGCAAAATCCTTCATGGGATTTATCTATAGTTGGGGCGCATCTATAGTATTGATCGGTGCTTTGTTTAAACTGCAGCACTGGCACTATTCCGGGATTTTCCTGGGCATCGGCCTGATCACGGAAGCAGTGATTTTCTTCGTCTCTGCTTTTGAGCCTCCGCTCGAAACACCGGAATGGTCGAAGGTGTATCCTGAGCTGAGGGAAGACTATGAGCTGGAAGATTTCAACGGAAATGGAAAGCCGGCAAAAAATAAACTGGATGATCTGCTGCAGGGGAGTGAAATTACACCTGCTTTGCTGGATAAGGTCAGTTTCAGCCTGAACGAGCTGAGCAATACAGCCCAGGGGATCAGTGATATCTCCTCAGCCACCCTGGCCACGGAGATGTATGTGAAAAACCTGGGATCGGCCAGTGAGGCCATGAATTCACTCAGTGAGATCAATAAAAAGGCAAATGCATCCATCCATAGTTCAGTCACTCAGCTGGTTGATTCATATCAGAATACAGCCAAGCTGATGTCCGTGTCAGGGCAGACTATTATTGACAAGCTGAATTCCACCGGTGACGAGTTTACCAATAAGATATCCGAATCGGGCAACCTGCTGGTGAAATCCTATAAGTCGGCTTCCGAAAGGATCGAACAGAGTATGCAGCATTTTGGTGATTCAACCGGGAATTATGCTGAAAACCTCACCCGGCTCAATAAAAACATCAACGCCCTGAATGCAGCCGTTGAAAATCAGCTGAAAGGATCGGAAGAACAGGCCAAAGTCCATCAGCAATTCAGTTCAGACCTGGGGAGGATCAACGATGTATTGGTGGCTTCAGCCGAAGAGTTGAAAAGGTACCGTGAAAATGCGGCCAAACTGAACCAGCATCTCGAAGCACTCAACCATATTTATGGTAATATGCTGGGTGCCATGAATTATAAAAAGTAACAGAACCTAAGGACTAACTGCTATGGGTATAAAAAATTGCCCGGAAACCCCGAGGCAAAGAATGATCAACATGATGTACATTGTGTTGACGGCAATGCTGGCTCTCAATGTGGCGGCTGAAACGCTGGAAGCGTTCCGGGTCATAGATGGCAGCCTGACCCAAACCCTTGGTGCTGTAGACTCAAAGAACAGGCAGGTTTACCTGGCCTTTGAACAGGCCTTTGCAGAGAATCCTGCCAAAGTTGAAGATTGGAAAACGAGGGCTGACCAGGTCAGGGTGAAAACCGACAGCCTGGTGAATTACATCTGGAGATTAAAAGAAGAACTGGTCGTAGCCTCGGGTGCCAGAAAAACCAGTGTGGATAATCCCGACGACGGGGAACTTTTCTCCATCCGGACCTTAAAGGGAGATACCCTTATCCTTAGAAAAGAAGACGACATCAACACCCCTTCCGAGATTATGATCGCTCAGAAAAAGGCTTCCATTCTCCGGCAGAAAATATCAGAATACAAAGATTTCATGATCACCATGATCGATGGAAATGATGAACAGTTGAAGGAGGTGCTTGAACAGGAGCTGGATACCCGCGACTCCAGGTTCAATTTAAAGATGGGTGAAAAGAAGAGCTGGGAAATCCAGTATTTTGAAAACAAACCGGTTGCCTCCATCCTAACCCTTCTTTCCAAGATCCAGATCGATGTAAAAAATTCGGAAGCCAACCTGCTGAATTACCTCTATTCAAAGATCGATGCCGCCAGCTATAAATTCAACAAACTGGATGCCCAGGTAATTGCCAATTCGGCCATCGTCCTGCAAGGCGAAGAATACAATGCCGAAATTTTCCTGGCTGCCATTGATACCACGGTCGATCCTGAAATATTTGTGGGGAATACCCCCCTGCCTATCGTGGACGGAAAGGCAGTGTACCGCCTCAGGGCCAACACCCCGGGTACATTCCGCTGGAGCGGCGTGCTGAAATACAAAACCCCTGAAGGACTTATCCGCAGCTATCCGTTCGAAAAGGAGTACCAGGTAACAGCGCCCAGCGTGACCATTTCACCTACCAAGATGAATGTGTTTTATCGCGGGATCGGCAATCCGGTTGATATTTCAGTACCCGGTATTGCCAAGGAAAATCTCCGGGTGGAGATGACGAACGGGAGGATATCCGTTGCCAACAATCAGATGATGGTTTATCCGACCGACCTGGACGAGCAGGGCAAAAGGACCACCGTATCGGTGTATGCCAAGGTATCCGGCATGGAGAAATTTATGGGATCGATGCCTTTCCGCGTGAAACGGGTTCCAAATCCGGTGGCTAAAATTGCCAACATGTCGGGGGGTAACATCAAACGGGAGGATCTGATGCTCGAAGACGGAATGCTGGCAGTCCTCGAAGATTTTGATTTTGATCTAAAGTTCCGTGTGACACAATTTGATGTTTCCATTACCGGGTCGGGTGGTTATGTGAATACCTGGAAATCTACGGGTAACCGTTTTACCTCCGAGCAGAAAGCACAGTTCAAAAGCCTGGGAGTGGGGAGTATAATTTATTTTGATAATATCAGGGCAAAAGGGGACGATGGCACAGATCGCACACTTGACCCCATCAGCTTTAAAATCCGATAAGATGAAAAAATCACTCTTTTCTTTCCTGCTTGTGGCTATATGCATTGTTATGGCGTCGACGGCCAAAGCACAGATCATCAACGGGGCCTATAAGCGGCAGGATGTGCTTCAGAAAAGGCCGATGGTCATTCCGATGGTTAGGGAAGCCGATGTTTTCTGGTCTCAGATGATCTGGCGCATCATTGATGTGAGGGAAAAAATCAATCAGCCGCTTTATTATCCGACAAAGCCGATCGACGGAGCCACCAGCCTGGCCAGGTTGCTGCTGGACGGGATTGAAAAGGGATTGATCACTCCCTATGATGCCCGGAATGACGATGATTTCAAAACTCCAATGACTATGGCTGAAGTGAAGACCGCCTTCGGAGCCGAAACACGCACCAAGGAGGTTACCAATTTTGATACCGGGGATACTGAAGTCCGTACCATCGAAGGGGAGATCCGGCTGGAAGAGATAAAACAGTTTATGATCAAGGAGGAGTGGTACTTCGATAAACAGAATTCAAGGTTGCAGGTCAGGATAGTCGGAATTTGCCCGATCCAGGAGTTTGTCAGGGAAGGAGATGAGACCAAGGCGGTACAGCGTCGCAAGGTATTCTGGGTGTATTACCCTGAAGCCCGTGATCTTTTGGCCAAGAACGAGGTTTTTAACCTTTACAACGATGCAAGAAGAATGTCGTTTGACGATCTTTTGATCAAAAGGTATTTTAACAGCTATATCGTCCAGGAATCCAACGTGTACAACAACCGCTCCATCAATCAGTACCTGAGCGGAAAAACGGCTATGCTGGAATCCAAGCGGATAGAGGATAAAATATTCAATTTCGAACAGGACTTGTGGGAATATTGATACCATAGCCTGGTTTCAAAGGCCTTATGGGAAGACTCATAAGGCCTTTTTAATCCGTGAAAGCAATTATCAGGGACATATCAGAAGGGAGAACTTGTATACCGGGTCATTCATAATGAAAAAAGGGAATTGGATAATGCTGGGATTGGCATTACTGGTTTACTCCTGCAGTAAGACGGATATCTACAGCGTGGATAATGTCAGAAACAGGGGGGCCTGGTTTGAACCTTCTCCTTTCGGGATGGTCTATATTCAAAGAGGAGCCTTTCAATTGGGGCCTTCCGATGATGAGATCACCGATGAGACCAAAATGCGTTCGGTTTCGGTCGATGCGTTCTGGATGGATGATACCGAAATCACCAACAACGAGTACCGTCAGTTTGTATATTGGGTGAGGGATTCCATTGCGAGGAAAATGCTGGGAGAAACAGATCCCGATTTTCTGATTGCCGACGATAACCGGGGCAATCCGCTCACGACACCTGTGATCAACTGGTCAACCCGGATCAACTGGAGAGATCCGGATGTCAGGCTGGCACTTGAAGATTTGTATTTTCCCGAGGAAGAGCGTTTTTCGGGGCACCGCGAAATCGACACCAGAAAGCTGGTATACGACTATTACTGGATCGATTACAAGCAGGCGGCACGCAGGGTAAACAGTTACAATTACAATCTACAGAAGCCCGGTTACAGGGGTGTGGTAAAGAATATGCAGGGCAGGATTGATTCCATCAGAAACCGAAGCTCCTTTATCATGCATGAGTCGGTCGCGATATATCCGGATACGCTTTGCTGGATACGCGACTTTTCCTATTCCTACAATGAACCACTGACCTTTAAGTATTTTTCACATCCGGCATTTGAAGATTATCCTGTGGTGGGCGTGAACTGGAATCAGGCCCGTGCTTTTTGCAACTGGCGGACAAAGCTGAGCGAAAATTACCGTTCCCGTATGAACGATGCCCCTCCGCATGACTACCGGCTTCCCACTGAATCGGAATGGGAACTGGCATCCAGGGGCACCCGGCTTGATACGAAATTCCCCTGGGGAAGCTATTATTGCCGTAACCAGCAGGGGTGTTTCCAGGCGAATTTCAAGCCATTGCGCGGTAACTATGTGTCCGACAGCGAAACCAGTGCCACCACGATGAAAGTAGGATCGTTCGATCCTAACGATTACGGTTTGTACGATATGGCGGGCAATGTGGCGGAATGGACCAGTTCTGCTTATTTTGAGTCGGGATATGACCTGGCTAATGACCTGAATCCCGAGGTGGATTATATGGCCAGTCCCGACGACCCCCCTGTGATGAAACGGAAAGTGGTCAGGGGCGGTTCCTGGAAGGATACCGAATATTTTATCCGCAATTCCACGCGCAGCTACGAATACCTCGACACCACCAAATCCTACATCGGTTTCCGTTGTGTACGCAGTTCATTCAAAAATGAACTGCACAACCGGTGATCATAGGTTGGCCGATCTCTTTTTACGGGGTTCGCCAACGGGTTTAACCACGATCTCTTCTCCGCACATGGGACAGATATAGATCTCGCAACCGGTACAGGCAAAACAGTTGCTGCAACGTCGGTCAAGATCCCCCTTGAGGAAAGTGTTCCCGCAATGCTTGCACAGGATTACCGGAGCTGCAGTTTTCGCCATATTCTGAGTTTCACTGTCCTGGTAAAGCCAAACAGGAGTATCAGCATAAAAATAATGGTAGCTCCGGAAGGGATGTCCAGGTAAAAAGAGATCACCAGTCCGGAAATGGTTCCTGCCATTCCGGTAAGGACCGACAGAAGCATCATTTTCCGGTAGTCTTTGGTGAAGAGGTTGGCGGTAGCCTGGGGTATAGTGAGTAAGGCAAGTACCAGGATAATGCCTACCGTCCGTATGTTCAGCACCACGACCAGGGAAACCAGAATGATCATGAGATAGTTGATCAGTGAGACCGGTAATCCGGAGGCCCGGGCAAACTCTTCATCAAAAGAAAGATAAAGGATCTTCCGGAAAAACAGGGTGAAAACCCCGAGAAGTATAAGCAGCAGGGCAAGCATCATCCACAGTTCCTTGCGGGTAACGGTCAGGATGTTCCCGAACAGGTAACTCATCAGGTTGGGTGTATATCCCGGTGTCAGAAAGACAAAGATGATCCCGAGCGCCATTCCCAGCGACCACCAGATGGCGATGGCCGAATCTTCCCGGATATCCATCCGGTGGGAAAAAAACTGGATCCCCAGGGCCGATAAGAGGGCAAAAAGGGTAGCTCCCAGCAGCGGATCGAATCCGAGAAGAAAAGCAAGGCCGATCCCGCCGAACGAAGCATGGGTGATCCCTCCGCTGATGAATACAATTCGGCGCGTAACCACATAGGTGCCGATAATGCCACCGGAAATGCTGGCAAAGAGGGCGGTCAGCAGGGCATTTCTGAAAAAGCCATAGGTGAAGAGTTCAAAGAATTCCATCGGCGACCCTCCCGGTTATGCCAGACGGAAGATGCCGGAGCTGACGGTTGACACTGACCATGGTTTTTGCATAGCGGTCTAACATAGCGGTATTATGGGAAACCACCAGGATGGCCATTTTTTCGTTCAGTTCCTTCAGCTTCTCAAACAGCTCTTTTTCAAAGCGATTGTCTACGTACGTCCCCGGTTCATCCAGGATCAGCAACCGGGGATCACTGATGAGCGCCCTGCACAGGAAAACCCGTTGCATTTCACCTCCCGAGAGTTCACCTACCGGTTTTTTCTTTAAGTTCTCAGCGCCGGTTTCCTCCAACAGCCTTTCTGCCTTTTTCTTCTCTTCGCTGCGGCTCCGGAAGGGAATATTCCGCATCAGCGATCCCGATCTGACCACATCCAGGACAGTGATGGGAAATTTTCTGTCCAGATGTTTGATCTGGGGAAGATACCCGATGGGCCTTTTTTTTCTGGGAAGGTCTTCCCGGTAGTAGATTCTTCCGCTCCGGGGAGAAACCAAACCCAGGATGGCTTTGATCAGGGTGGTTTTACCTCCGCCGTTGGGTCCGGTCATCCCGATAAAATTATCTTCGAAAATTTTCAGGTCCACATCCTCCAAAACCGGTTCATCTTCCCAGGCAAATGTCAGATGGTTAATATGGACAAGTGGTTTAATCATGGCTAATCACTGAGTAAACGGGCAATGGTAAGGAGGTTTTCGCTCCAGTCGGGATTCAGCGGCCAGATCTGAATGATTTTAGCTCCGATCTCCCCGGCAAAGGCAGAGGCAAACTCCTTATCAAAATCGCTCTGGATAAAAACCGCTTTTATCCCTTCCTGCTTTGCTGTTTCAGCAATAACAGCCAGCCTAGCCGGAGTAGGTTCTTTTCCTCCCTCTTCCATGGAAAGTTGGATCAATCCGTAATCGCGGGCAAAATAACTTAGCGAGGGATGATAGGAGATGAACTTTCTTCCTGGTGCCTTCTGAAGGATTGCGCGGATCTCCCTGTCGGTCCGGACGATCTCGTCCAAAAATTTCTGGTAATTTTCCCGGTAGAGATCCTCCTTCCCGGGATTCATCCGGGTCAGTTCCCGGAAGATCCGGTCAGACATGATCTTCACCCTGGTGGGGGATAACCAGGTATGGGGATCCACTCCGGCATGAAACGGTTGATTTTCTTCCGGATTCCGGGAAATGAGATCAAGCCCTTCTGAAAGATCCACGATTTTCAAGGCTGGGTAGGTTTCGCTGATTCGCCCGTACCAGGAGAGCTCGAATCCGATATATCCCATGCGGAACCATGCAGCTGCACGGGATATACCCCGCATCTGTGACGGAGATAAGGAATAAGTGGCCGGATTGGCCCCATGGGGTATCAGAAGTATGATGTCAAAATCATCTCCTGCAATCTTTTCAACAAAACTCTTTACCGGCAGAATGGAAACCACGACTTGCGGCTTTTCACATGTTTTTTTCTGTCCGGCGAGGCATCCACTAAGCCCTACCAAGAGAATAACCAGCATGGGTAATTTGTTCATCCGGTGCGATTCCTGTTAAATTCGGCAATTTGTTTTCAGACAAATGTAACATTTTGAGAGAATGGAAATTCTTATTTTTATTAACTTCATACAGTAAAAAAAAGAATGATATATGTTGATCCAGTTTCAGATCGAATATAAGACCTTTTTCGGGCAGCAGTTGATGCTGACGGGTTCCCATCCGGAATTGGGGGGCGATGACCGTGAAAAGGCCGTTCCCATGCGGTACAGGGAACACAGCGAGGGCATCTGGACCTACAATATGGTAACAGGTGGGGATGAAGCTTTTCGTTACCGCTATTTTCTCAGGGACAACAATTTCCATACGGAAACCGGGGAGTGGGGCGATGACAGGGAGTTCGATCCGGGGGAAGGGTCGTCTGAATCCGTATTGCTCATGGATCACTGGCGTTCCATGGGTGATCCTGCCTGTGCCTTGCTCACTTCCGCATTTACATCCGCCATTTTTCGTCCGGAGAAAAGGATCCCCATGCCGGAAATAAAGAGGCCGCAGATCAAAAACGGGATCCAGCTGGTTTTCAAACCCACGGTTTCGCGGATTAAGGCTGACCACAGGGTTGCGGTCATCGGAAACGCTGAAGTTCTCGGATCCTGGAACGAAAAAAAAGCCGTCCTGCTCGGGAATTCCGGTTTTCCCCATTGGATGGGAGAGGTGCAAGTCGCTGCCGGCGATTTTCCGGTGAGATACAAGTACCTGGTTCAAGATGAAACGGGGGAGACGCTCTTCTGGGAGAAATCGCCCGATCATGTCATTGAGCTTGCTGATGGGGTGCTTCCCTCCCGGATAGAGATCAGGGATGAGATGTTTGATTTTCCGCAGACTCCATGGAAAGGAACCGGTTTGGCCATTCCCGTTTTCTCGCTTCGAAGAAAAAACGGCTGGGGAGTCGGCGAATTCAGCGATCTGAAATTACTGGCCGACTGGGCTGTTGAAACCGGGATACAAATGATACAGGTTTTACCTGTCAACGATACGGTGGCGCGCCATACGTGGCAGGATTCCTATCCGTATGCCGCCATCTCTGTATATGCACTCCATCCGGTTTATATTAACCTGTCTGAAATCGGGCGGCTCGATTCGGAGACTACCGGCAGGATCATGGAAGAACAGGGCAGGTTTCTGAACCATCTCGACAAAATGGACTATGAAGCGGTGATGTCGCTGAAGTCGCGTTACTTTAAACTGATTTATGATCAGCAAAAGGAGAAATTTCTGTCTGATCCGGAGTTTATCAGTTTCTTTGAGCGGAATCAGTCCTGGCTGAAAGCCTATGCGGCTTTCTCATACCTGCGTGATCTGTTCAATACCCCCGATTTTTACCGGTGGAACGAATATGCGGTTTTTTCGCCTGAGGTGCTGGAAAAATTGACCGATCCCTCCTCCACTCAATACGATGACATTGCCATTCATTATTTCATTCAGTATCATGCACACCGTCAGCTCAGTAATGCTGCAGCCTATGCCCGGGAAAAAGGGATTGCGCTGAAAGGGGATCTGCCCATCGGGATTTTCCGCAACAGTGTGGATGCCTGGGTGAATCCTGAATTATTCCATATGGACAGCCAGGCGGGAGCCCCTCCCGACGACTTTTCCGCGACCGGGCAGAACTGGCGTTTCCCCACTTACAACTGGGAAGTGATGGCGCGTGACAATTATGCCTGGTGGCAGCAGCGGTTGCGCCATATGTCAGTCTATTTTGACGCATTCCGAATCGATCACATTCTGGGATTTTTCCGGATATGGGAAATCCCTGAAACCCAGGTTCAGGGATTGATGGGTACTTTTAACCCGAGTATTCCCTTTTCCAGAAATGAAATCCTTTCAAAGGGGGTTTATTTCGATGAAAACCGGTTTTGCAAACCCTATATCAGGGAACATTTCCTCAGCCTGCTCTTCGGCGAAGATACGGAATATGTGAAAAACAATTTTCTCACCGAATATGCCCCTGGATGTTACCAGCTGGTTGAGGAGTTGGATACCCAGCATAAAGTTGAAGTCAGATTCACACCTGCCGAAGGGGAAGGTGCTGAAGAACGCAACCGGAGGGAGCGGATCAGGGAAGGCTTATATTTACTGATCGCGGAGATCATCTTCATTGAGAAGAAAGAAACAGGCGGGAATCGCTATTACCCCCGTAATTCATTCCATTCCACCTGGTCGTTCCGGGATCTTGATACAGATACACGGCAAAAGCTCGATGAAATTTATATTGACTATTTCTATCGGCGCAATGAAGATTTCTGGAGGAGCAAGGCACTGACCAAATTGCCGGCAATCAAGAGCGCCACCAACATGCTGCTTTGCGGGGAAGATCTGGGGATGGTACCGGCCTGCGTGCCCAGCGTAATGAATGAACTGGGTATTCTGGGACTTGAAGTGCAACGTATGCCAAAGGATCCCAGGGTTGAATTCGGCAATCCGGCAAACTATCCCTACCTTTCGGTCGCCACCCCCTCTTCGCATGACACCTCTACCCTCAGGGGATGGTGGGAGGAAAACAGGGAGGGAATCAGGAAATTCTATAATCACCTGCTTGGCAATCAGGGTGAGGCTCCTGAAACCTGTACCCCTGATATAGTAAGACAGATCATTTTTCAGCACTTGGGATCACCCTCCATGTGGGCTGTATTCCCGGTACAGGATTTATTGGGCATGGATGAACAACTCAGACTTCCTGATCCCTCTGCTGAACGGATCAACGAGCCGGGTAATCCCAATCATTACTGGCGTTACAGGCTTCATTTGAACCTTGAGGATTTGCTGTTGCAAAAGGAATTCAATGCAGGACTGCGGAAAATGATTGAAGAATCGGGCAGGTTGCGGGTTTATTGACAGATGGGAATCTACAGGCTGTTGACCGAAGTTCCCGGAATTATGTTTCCTTTTTGGGAGGCACGGGATCATACCCGCTGGTACCCCATGGATGGCACCGGGCAATTCTTTTGGTGGCCAGCCAGAAACCTTTAAAGGGACCATGAATCTTCACTGCATCGACCGCATAGGTTGAACAGGTGGGAACATGGCGGCAGGATGCAGGAGTAAAGGGAGAGATGGCATATTTGTAAAAATATACGGGCAGGAGGATAATCCACCCCAATATTTTCAAAATAACTTTTCCGATGCTTTTCATCTACTGTGTCATTTTTGCCGTCAGATACAAAATTAACTATTCCCTTTGTTGTTTGTCCGGGGGAGCTGACTGAAAATTATTTTATCTTACCAAGATAAATTGCCATACACCCTTCATTTAAACGGCTATGAAATGTAAAATCTATCCTTTCCTGCTGGTTTTGATATTTTTCAGTTGTGAAAAGCCGGTTTTCAATGCGATTCAATGGGTTGATCCCCGGATCGGATCGGTACATGGTCGCTGGTTTTTTTTCACGCCGGCTTCGGTACCTTTCGGGATGGCCAAGCTGTCGCCTCATACCAATGCATATAACAGTCCGGGAAGCTGGCAGCCTTGCGGTTATGATGACCGGCACACTTCGATTGAAGGATTTGGCAATTTCCATGAATTTCAGGTGGGAGGAGTGGTCAATATGCCGGTTACTGGGCCTATGAAAACTGTTCCCGGAACCCTGGAAGATCCTGACTGTGGGTACCGCTCCAGATTTGATAAGGAGACGGAAAGGGCTGAACCCGGATATTATGCTGTATTTCTGAAAGATTACGGGATCAGGGCAGAGATCACGGCCACCACCCGGGTCGGGTATCACCGGTATACTTTTCCCGAATCAAAAGAAGCACACATCCTTTTCGACATCGGGCATAAACAGGGTGAGAGCAGCGAAGTCACTGAAGCCTATGCTGCCCTGGTTAATGACCGTGAAGTAGAAGGGTATGTGATTACCTATCCCGAATATGTCAAGTTTTGCGATGAGGGGAAAAGGGTGCGTATGTACTTCTTCGCCCGGCTGAACAAAGCCGCGGAATCTTACGGCACATTTACCGATTCGCTGATTTATGGCAACAGGAAAGAGACCAGAGGGATCGGGAACGGGCTCTTTCTCAATTTCACCACCCTTGCGGATGAAGTCATTGAGATGCAGGTCGGGGTTTCCTATACCAGCATGGAAAATGCCAGACTCAACCTGGAAACGGAGGGTGCGGGAGTCTCTTTTGACCAGGCTAGGGATGCCGCACGCAGAAAGTGGAACGAAATGCTGGGCCGTATCCGGGTGGAGGATTCCGACAGGACCCATCTGACCAAGTTTTACACCGGGCTTTATCATGCCCTGCTGGGCAGGGGAATAGCCAGTGATGTGAACGGTGCCTACCCTCGGCACGATGGAACGATTGGCCTGCTATCGGCCGACCGGGATGGCAATTATACGCATCACTATTTCAATACCGACGGTATGTGGGGAGCATTCTGGAACCTGAGCCAACTTTGGATGCTGGCCTACCCGGAACATTTCAGGGATTACCTGCAGGCAAACCTCGATTTTTATGAGGAAACCGGCTGGCTCCATGATGGTCTGGCCGGTGGGGTCCATACCAACGGGGTCCAGACCAACTATTTCGGGTTGATGATTGCTTCGGCATATAACTGCAGCATTCCTTTTGACCACATCACCCAGGCATGGGAAGCAGCCTATAAAAATGAGACAGTTTATGCCGGAAGGCCGTTCGGTTCAGGAAAATATGATTTGAGGTTTCTGGTCAACAACGGTTTCGTACCGGCCCGCGACACCACGCTCTCCAACGGCTGGGTGTTTAATTTCGGGGCCTCCCATACGCTTGAATATTGTTTCAGCTCTTTTGCAGTGGCACAAATGGCAAAAGGATTAGGTAAAACCGGGGAGTATGCCAAGCTGATGAAACAGGCGGAAGGGTGGAAACAGCTCTTTGATCCTGAAACCCGGTACATCAGGCCGAAATACGAAAACGGGACCTTCATTGAAAATTTCAATCCCATGCAGGCATGGCGGGGATTTCAGGAGGGGAATGCCGTACAGTACTCATGGTATGTGCCGCATGACATCAGGGGCTTGATTGAAAAAACCGGGATAGAACGCTTTAATCAGCGGCTGGAAAAAACCTTCGAAGATGCACGTATCACCCTCTTCGGGGGCGGGCGGGAGATCGATTCCTTTTCCGGACTGGAAAAGCTTTACAACCACGGGAACCAACCTTGTCTCCACCAAAGCTGGCTGTTCAATTATTCGGGGAAACCCTGGCTGACCCAGAAATGGACCCGGACAATCTGCGAAGAGTTTTATGGCACTGATCCGCTGCATGGTTACGGTTATGCCCAGGATGAAGATCAGGGCCAACTGGGAAGCTGGTTCGTGATGGCTTCCCTCGGTTTATTCGATGTTCAGGGACATGCTTCCATGCATCCTTCCTTTCAGTTCGGAAGCCCGCTGTTCAGAAAGGTTACCATCGACCTGCCCGGTGGAAGGGAACTTACCATAAGGGCGCACCACGCTTCCGCGAAAAACATGTATGTGCAGTCACTCCAGTTTAACGGGAAAGAGATCAAAAATGCCTGGATTTACCGGGAAGAGCTCATGAAGGGGGGGAGCCTTGAATTTACGATGGGGGACAAACCCAATACTCGCTGGGGAATTGAAGAAATGCCGCCTTCCCTGGAGGGGGAAACCGGTCAATAAAAAAGCGGTGGTTCAACTGCCACCGCTTCCTTCCTGAAAGATAGACAAAAATGATCTTCTTCCTACTGTACCAACAACCAATCAACCAGTACCAGTCAAAATAAAGCATAGATCGATATTTATTACGGTTTCGTACACCGTTTGTTTCAGAGAGCAATCACATTAACAAATTTTAACCTGAAAAAATCGCTCCCGCAGGGAAGCGATCCTCACTTTCCGTAATTTTTCCTGGCCTTTTCAAGCAACTTTTTGGTGGCAATGATACCCTCCGTTTCCGAAAGGAGGGTCCCTTCATATTCCACGTCTATATATCCACGGTAGCCTGAATCAAGCACAATCCTTACCATTTTGTAAAAATCGGTTTCGGTTTCATTCCCCAGCTCATCGAAACCGTGTGATTTGGCGGAAACACCTTTGGCCCATGGCATCAGTATTTCGACACCCCGGTAACGGTCATACTCCTCGTTTTCGCTGATCCGAAAATTCCCGAAATCAGGAAGGGTGCCAATCCGTTTATGTGCGGTCAGCTGCATCACTCCCGCCAGCCATTCGGCATTACTCGACAGGCCGCCATGGTTTTCAACCAGAATATTGATTTTTGCCTTATCTCCATATTCGCAAAGCTGGTGGAGGCCGTCGGAAACGAGTTTCTGCTGCTCTTCGTAAGTTCCTTTGCTTGATGCATTTACACGGATACTGTGACATCCCAGAATGGCCGCCGCATCAATCCACTTTTTGTGATTCTCAACCGTTTTGAGCCTTTCTCCGGAATCGGGATTTCCAACCTCTCCTTCATTATCACACATGATCAGAAGGCTTTTAACCCCTTCCTGTTTACAGATGTTCCTTAACTCGGACAGATATTCCTGATTGGTCGCTTTATCAAAGAAACAGGTGTTCACATACTCAACCGCATCAAAACCCAGGTTGCGGGCAAATCCGGGAAACTGAAGGTTGGTCATTTCAGCCTGTTTCTCGATGGAGGGAAAATTGTGATGAAGCCTGTGGTTGAACTCCAGCCAGT
This sequence comes from uncultured Prolixibacteraceae bacterium, assembly GCA_964461245.1. Taxonomy (GTDB): domain Bacteria; phylum Bacteroidota; class Bacteroidia; order Bacteroidales; family Prolixibacteraceae; genus UBA1413. Next base: position 27,719 of record CAYWTT010000006.1, read on the forward strand.
CGCCTTCACGTGCCTTCCCGAAAATTTTCCGGTTTACCGACCATTCAGCCAGCGATATGCTGAAAAGTTCTTCAGGTTCCCCCTCCGGAAAAGACTTCATCCCCGACAGAAGAGTGCCCGCACCCAGCAACCCTGCGGTTTGAAGGAAGTTCCTCCTTGAAATTCTGTGGTCCATGGTTTGTAAATTTTGCCGAGAAATCAGAATGGTTGTCTCCTATGGATTGTCAAAGCATTACATGATCAGAACTATGTATATTTAAACCGTTTGATGTTCTTTTTTGGTGTTTTTTCGAATTCCACGTTGACCAGAATGATCTCTTTCACGTTTTCGTACTTGGGAAGATCATGGTTCAGTTTTTTCAGGTTTTCATCCATAATGTCCCGGAGCTGAGATTCTTCCACCTGGTCTGCTTTCATGGCTTCAAAGTCGGGGTAAACCAGCGCGACCAGTTTATGTTTGCGGTCAACCACCACACATTCAGCCACATAAGGCATATTGGAAAGTTTGTTTTCAATCTCTTCAGGATAGATGTTCTGTCCTGAGGGTCCCAAGATCATATTTTTGGAGCGACCCCTGATATAGATGAACTGATTTTCGTCAATAATGCCCAGGTCACCGGTTCTGAGCCACCCGTCTTCGGTGAAGGTCTCCCTGGTCGCCTGTTCATTTTTATAATATCCAAGCATCACGTTGTCTCCCTTAACCTGGATCTCACCCACCACATGGTACGGATCTTCGGAATCAATACGCACCTCCAACCGGTCAACCAGGCGGCCGGCTGAAGAGGGCATGGTCCTGTTCCATGCTTCATAACTGATCAGGGGCCCGGTTTCTGTCATGCCATATCCCACCGTAATGGGGAACCTGATACGCTTGAAGAATCTTTCAACTTCTGCACTGAGGGGTGCACCTCCAATCACAATTTCAAAGAATCGGCCGCCAAAAGTTTCAATCAGCTTGGCTCTCACCTTTTTCAGAATGACCCCGGAAATCCCCGGTGTGTGCAGCAATATCTTCATCAGGGGTTTATCGATGGTCGGGAGAATCCGTTTTTTATAGATTTTTTCAATGATCAGCGGTACGGAAAGGATCAGGTGGGGCCTGATTTTCCCGAACGCCTGCGTAATCACCTGGGGAGTAGGCATTTTGGAGAGAAAGGTGATATGGCAACCCAGGGTGACGGGAAAAAGAAATTCGAACAGCAGGCCATATACGTGCGCCATCGGCAGAAAAGATACAATTTGATGACCAGGTTCCAAAGGCATGTGTTCCCGAGCAAAAACAATGTTGGAAACCAGACTCCGCTCTGGTATCATCACTCCCTTGGTAAATCCGGAGGTTCCGGATGTGTAAGAAATAATGCAGCAGTCTTCCGGATCCCACGGGTAGAAATTCAATGCCCTGACCGAATCCTGGTTCTTCCGGTAATAGGCAAACGCATCGTCCAGTTTGGTTTTTGCATCCTCATCGCGGGAAAAATGGATCGAAAAATCATCGAGCAAAATGATGGTTTCCAACAAGGGTGTTTTTTCCATTTCAATTTTTTCGAGCAGGGAACGCTGGACAAAAACGATTTTCGAATCGGAATGATTCAGGATATGATTGGTGTCGGCTACATTGAAATCGGGCAGCACAGGTACGATCACCGCTCCCGATGTCAGGACGGAAAGGAAAGTGGTGCCCCACCGGGCTGAATTCCGACCCAGAACGGCAATTTTATCTCCTTTTTTGATACCGGATACTTGATAAAAAAGATGGAGCGACTGGATGATCTCAGCCACTTTACCAAAGGTAAAATCTCCCCCGTCATAATCAGAAAATACGTTCTTGTCCCAATGATCGAGAATGGTCTTTTGGTATAACTGCGCTAGAGTTGTTGTCATATCAAGTTCTTTTAGTTATGATTTGTCAGAATTATCTACCTGTAAAACAATAAATAAAAACCACGGAATCAGAATTTCTGATTTCTTGGTCAGGTTATGCAAGATAATGCCCTAATTTGGATTTTCCATCAGACTAAACCTTTATTGCTTCCAATTTTTATTTTCCGCAGGTCAATCAGTGAAAAATTCAAACGAGAATATCAAAAATTCATTGCCCTCGGCATCCGAAGGAATACAATGGCATTGTAAGGAAAGAGAGCAGAAAATGGCCCGGAAAGTACAAATAAACATTCATTGCAGCCCCTTCAGAGAAAATGGTGTCTCTCCGGCAAGCGAGCGATTCATTCGGCTGCTGGTTAACTGATTATTTCTTTCTCTTTTTCCGTTTGAAGATCATAACCCCGCCGATAAGGCACAGCAAAAGGGCTGAAATGGTCGACATTGTCTGGATATCGCTCCCCGAGAGATAGAGGTACGCGTTGTATACCAGTACGATCAATCCCAGGATACCGAAGATGTAACCTATGATTTTCATTTTGAATTACTCGATTTTCGAAAGGATTACGGTATAATTCTTTCCATACTTCCTGGCACATTTCGGGCACGTTGTGTACCACATGTACCATTTGACAATTTTCAGACCTTTGGCTTTAGTTAATGCCTCATAATCCTTGCACCATTTTCCGGTCTCATTGTAAGGACCTTCATAAACTTTGCTGAAAAATTTCCCGCTAAGCGTAGTGTTTTCAGCGCCGGGGACCTCTTTGTTCACTGCAATCAGTATGTCCATATTCCATTTGGAGGTATGGTCTGAAAGTCCCAGGTTATCTTGGAACTCAGCACCGGCTTCACTGACCTTTTTAAACACTCTTTTCATTACTGAACCAAAGTTCAGCGGCATAAAGAAGAAAGTACATACTTTTTCCCTGATAAATTTCTTCTCCTGCCATTCAAAGATTTTGTCATCCCAGGGAACCGGATCAAACGGAGGACAACATTTCTGTTCTTCTTTTTGTTTCATTTACGGATCATTTTGTATAGATAAAAATTGTATCACTTAAGTGATCAAAATTACTTTAATCAGATCATTTTTGTTTCTTTCCCTGGTTAATCTTCCCAGGGTTTGTGCTCTCTCATACATTTTTCTAAGTTTGATTCCTGTAATGCTCAAGTACATTCATCGCAAACCTTGCGGCGAATGTACTTGAGCATTACAGGAATCAAACTTAGAAAAATGTATGAG
>CAYWTT010000007.1:0-27809 GCA_964461245.1 uncultured Prolixibacteraceae bacterium
CCTCCGCCGACCAGGTATCCCGGCCAAGGTTCCCTGACCTGGTCTGCCGCGGAACGGCGGTCGTGCAGATTCATGGGAGGATCGATGCCCAATCCTGTCACAAAGGAGCGGAGGTAGTAATTCCGGCCAAAGAGGTGTCCGATGGCATCCAGAGCAGTTCCCACATACAACGGATCCGGCTTCAGCCGGTTGGCTGCAAACAGATTGACCGTCTGACGGGCGATTGTCCCGTTGCAGCCCCAGTAACAGCGGCCCCCGAAAGGACGACGGTAGACATCATTCCTCGATTGATTCACGATCTGGCCGGCAATATGCAGACAATTCTTCAGAAGCGTATCCTGTATGGCCGGATTTTTACCCTCTCTCCGGGAAAGCAGGTAGGTAAACATCCCCAGGTTGCCCTGTTCACCCCAGTCCCTGTTTTCTTCTATCCGGTAGTTCAGCCTGGCTGCAGCCAGACACCGGGAAGAATAGGCAGTATCATATGGTTGAAAAACCCTGGAAGCTTGTGCCGTCATAGCTACAAAGTCAGCTGTGGCTGCGAAGCTCCAGTCAGAAAAATAACGCCGGGCAGTGTCGGCACTGGCCATGATGAAAGGTTCAAGCGGCAAACGGGTAAGCTTATGGGATACCCCACCCGTTCCATCGCGCTTATGACCGGGGTTACCGGTATAATCATCATAGCCATCATCCAGGTGACACGCATCCTGATGGTAGATTAGCCCGTTGTGGCCACCCGCGATCTCCATGCCGCACCGCCAAAGGTAAATACCACGCATAGCCGTCACATAGGCCTCATTGTAAACCCGGGTACCAACCTTGAAATTCACCGAATGGCCGACGTGTCGACCATCCAGATAGTACTCCCCTGGCGCGGTTACCGGTGAAAAATCGGCTGTCCAAACTTGCTCATCGACATCCTTCCGATATAGTGGTCCTGTCGTTTTACCTTTCCATACCACCTCACCGGTCGCGGCATCCTTCACTTCGAATTCCGAACACTTTGTACTCACTGAAGCCTGCTTCACACTTCCGGGTAGAAAACCAAGCGAATTCAGTTTTATCCCTGTACCCTTCAGGATTTCCTGGTTTGAGGAACAACCCCACAAAACCAGCAGGATAAATAAAACAGCCATTTTTTTCATCCGTATCGGATTTTAGGTTTCACTAATCAGTTTCAATAAGTTGATATGTGTCAGGACGGTCTGTTTTAATGATAACAGCCTGAACTATTTAACGGTGAGTACCAGTTCTGCCGGATCCAATCCATCGGAAAAGGCTTTCAGCGTGGCTTTGCCGGGAGACCGTGAAGAGCGTATCACCGCCAGGCATTTCCCGTTGAATGCCTTCCGGTAGTTTGCCCTGAATGGTTCATGACTCACCGGGTTACCATTGTCTACACCCGCCAACGAAGCTCCGCCGCTGATCTCAAAACGGACCAGGTTCCCCGCATGCGGGACCGGATTGCCCTCTTTATCCAGAATATCCACTGTAACAAAAGAAAGATCGTTCCCTCCTGAACTGATTTCACTCCGGTCGGCCATAAGATGTATCTTAGCAGGCTCCCCGGCCGTTTTGATCTCACGGGTCATCATTTCTCTACCCTCCTTTTTGGAAACGGCTTTAATGGTCCCCGGTTCCCAGGCCAACCGCCACATCAGGTGAAGGTCGTCTCCCTGCCTGATTTTGCTGCCCATTGATTTCCCGTTCAGAAAAAGTTCCACTTCCGGATAGGAGGAATAAGCCAGTACATCGACTGAGTCGCCGGGATTCCAGTTCCAGTGCGGAAAAATATGGAGTACTTCCCGGTTGGTCCATTCGCTCTGGTACATGTAATATACATCTTTGGGAAAACCGGCCAGGTCGATGATGCCGAAATATGAACTACGTGACGGCCACCAATAGGGAGTCGGTTCACCCAGGTAATCAAAGCCGGTCCAGATAAATTGTCCTGAAAGAAAAGGATACTTTTTCACGATCTTCCAGGTTTCCTCGTGTGTGGATCCCCAAGGAGCGGAGCAATTGTCGTAGGCGGAGCAGGTGAAATCGGCATTGGGACCGGGTCCCTTGTAGTCTCCCCTGACCGGCCATCTGCGGATCAGATCGGAAGGCATATCATATGAACCGCGGGTCATCAAAGCTGAAACCGTTTCCGTTCCCAGGAACTTTTGTCCTGGGAAAGTTTCGGGGAACCGGATAAAATCAGCCTGTTTGTAATTAAAACCGATCAGGTCGAGCGCACCGGAGCGAATCAGCGAATTTTCAGGTACCGGGAAATTCAATCCCGAGGTCACGGGCCGTGTAGGATCGATCAGTTTTACCATCGCTGCAAGCTCTTTCGTCAGCTGAATCCCTGTGCTGTCCCACTGTTCCAGCACTTCGTTGCCGATACTCCAAGCAAACACGCTCGGATGATTCCGGTCGCGCAACACCATATCCTGGAGGTCACGCTGATGCCATTCCGCAAAGTCAAGGGCATAATCATACCGGGTTTTGCTCTTCTGCCACACATCAAAGGCTTCATCCAGGACCAGGAATCCCATCCTGTCGCAAAGATCCAGCAGTTCAGGTGCGGGTGGATTGTGTGACGTGCGGATACTGTTCACCCCCATATCCCTCAGGATTTCAAGCTGCCTTTCCAGTGCACGCACATGGACCGCTGCACCAAGACAACCCAGGTCGTGATGATTGCATACTCCATTGATCTTCTGTGGTTTGCCATTCAATAGAAAACCTTTCAGGCTATCGAATTCACATCGCCGGATACCTAATGACGTCTCCATCCTATCTACCACCTTGTTGTCTACCAGCACCTGTGTGACCAACCTGTAAAGAACCGGATTTTCAACCGACCAAAGTGAAGGTTTCTTCACATCCAATTTCTGGAAAACTTCCAGATTGGTGTTCCCATCCAGTTCCTTCTTGTCGGAAATGGTGCCGTTGATACGCTTTCCGTTCTGGTCGTACAGCAAATTTCTCACCTGCACCCTGACCCTCTTTCCCAGGCTGTTTTTAACCCTGGTGACCACTGAAACCTCTGCTTGCTGGTCAGTCACTTCAGGTGTGGTGACATATAATCCCCATTGAGGAATGTAAACCGGGGCAGTGGTCACCAACCATACATTGCGGTAAATCCCAGAACCAGAGTACCAGCGGGAGTTGGGTTGGGCCGAATTATCCACTCTGACGGCGACCAGATTCTGTTCCCCGGACGGCTTCAGATAGGGGGTAAGGTTGTACCGGAATGAACTGTACCCATAAGGCCGTTTGCCAAGATAATGGCCATTGATCCAAACTTCACTGTTACGATATACCCCGTCGAAATCAATAAAGAGCTGCTTCCCTATTGTAATGTCGGCAGTAAAACCTTTCCGGTACCACCCTACTCCGCCGGGCAGGGCACCGCCTCCGGGCGTGGCAGGATGATCCCTACTGAAATCACCTTCTATGCTCCAGTCATGAGGAACATCCAGGTTCCGCCACTGAGCATCATTGAAATCCTCCCTTTGTGCTCCTTCCGGATCACCTAGGGTGAATTTCCAGTCATTTCCGAAATTTTGCCGGCTGCGAAGATTCTGATTTTCCGGTTCACACCCGTGAAGAAACAGGAAAATGCCCCCGGTAATCATAAAAAGAAGAATGGGTTTCATCAGTTAATTGTTTTATCTACAGTTTGGTAAAATTACAAAAATAAACCGGTGTAATCCATACAGGAAGCGTAATTAAACAGAATGATAGATCCCGGATTCTGTCCCCGGGTGAGCGGGAATTGTTTCAGGGTAACAAAGCGGAATGGACATTAATTCAATCCAAAACTGTTTTTACCGGTAATTATGGTTACTTAACCGAATGAAATGGGAAAGGGATAAGCGGGATCATTATTTTTGTTGTATTAAAAAAAAGAAAATGGAAAAAGAGACGACAGAAAACAGGTCAAAAATCGTACTTGCAGTCATTCTGATCACACTCGGGGTTTTATGGCTGTTGGGCCAGATCAATCAGCAATACCACCTGGGTGAATTATTTCAACCCTTTTACCACATTTTCAGCCGTATAGGCAGGGTAATCTTTTCCTGGCCCATGATCCTGATTTTGGTGGGACTCGTTCTGATTGCCGGCAAACGGTCGGGCGGATGGATTCTGATTGTGGTCGGAAGCCTTTTCCTCCTTCCGCGGATCTTTATGTTTCCCCATTTTTCATTTTCGATGATCTTCCCGTTGATCCTGATTTTAGCCGGCGGGGTATTGATCACCAAACGGTTTTAAATGAAAATCTGGTAATTTACCGGCGGATGGCCCGTCTTTGCCGAATTTGATTAATTGAGTGTTGGCATTTATATTACATTTAGACAAAATTTAGCGTCATGGAATTTGAAAACAGAAGTAACCGGCGGTTTTTACTGGGTATCCTGCTGATCGTTTTCGGCAGTTTATGGATACTTGAAAGGCTCCATATCCTTCCCGATTCCGTAAGCGACATGATCATCTCATGGCAGTCGCTCCTAATCGTGATTGGCATTGTGTCTATAATCAACGGGAATGAGACCACAGGATGGGTGCTTGTTTTGATCGGAGGGATCTTTATGCTTCCTCACCTGTTTGAAATTCCCTGGGAGCTGAGAAGACTCACCTGGCCGTTGCTTCTGGTCACAGCCGGTGTGCTTTTGCTGGTCAGGTATGGCCGGCCACACAGGGAGATTTCCGGCGCAGAACCGAGAAACATGAACTATTTCGATGATTTTGTGATTTTTGGAGGCCGGGAAATGGTCATCAACTCACAGAGCCTGGTTGGAGGAAAAAGTACTTCCATCTTCGGCGGTTCAGAATATGACCTGAGAAGTGCCCGCTTGGCGGAAAACGGTGCAGTTGTCGATTGTGTGAGCATCTTCGGCGGCTCCGGATTTAAAGTTCCCCCCGACTGGACAGTCAAAAATGAAATAACCACCATTTTCGGTGCTTTTACGGATAAACGGGGATCCGTCATCCCTGATTCCAACAATCTGAGCAAAACCCTCATTCTCCGTGGATTTACCGCTTTCGGCGGTGTGGAAATAAAAAATTTTTGAAAATCCCTGATCCTGGCTGGCCAACTTCCTGATTTCCTTAAATCCCAATTAAGTATCAGTGCTTTGCGCATTAAATTACTATATTTGTTGAATCAACGGTTTCCTGAATGAAACACCCGCTTCTGACCAATTCCAGGTACCTGCTTTTCTACGGTATTTTCTGGCTGGTTATGGCCGGCGCCAGCACGGTTATACAGTGGAATTACTATGACATGTCGATTGAACTGGCCCTTTCCGCTTCATTCGTTCAATATATCCTGATAGCGGTCATAGCAACCAATATTTGGTATGTCGTAATTTACAATCCCGTTGAAGTCAATCCCTGGTGGAAGCTTCTATTTTTCCACTTCATTGCCGCCACCATCCTTATTCTGCTTTGGGTCTATCTCTCTTCAATGATCATCACCCTGATCACTCCCAAACTGAAAGAATACATGACCATGAGCCTCCCATCAAGGTTACTCTCCGGATACCTGCTCTATGTGTTTTACGTCTTTTTCTTTATGGCCATGGTTTACTACCAGAACTTCAAGGAAAAGGTCAAGCGGGAAGGAGAATTGAAAGCACTGATAAGGGAGGCCGAACTCCATGCCCTGAAATCGCAGATAAATCCCCATTTCCTGTTTAACAGCCTGAACAGCATCTCTTCCCTGACCATGTCGGATCCTGCCAAGGCACAGGAAATGGTAATCAACCTCTCTTCCCTGATGCGCTATTCCCTTAAACACGGCCAGGATGAAAAGGTTGCTTTCGGCACTGAAATTCAGAATATCAAATTATATCTCTCCATCGAAAAAGTAAGGTTCGGGAACAAGCTTCAACCGGTCTTCCGTGTGGATGAGAAGTGTTTCCAGGGGGTGCTCCCCAACATGATACTTCAACCCATTTATGAAAATGCAATCAAGTACGGGGTATACGAAGCCACCGAACCGGTGGAGATCCTGACCGAGGCAGTCTGCAACAACGAGACCCTTGAAATTACGATCAGCAACAGTTATGATCCCGGGATCAGAAGCAAAAAGGGGGAGGGGATCGGATTGCGGAATATACGGGAGCGGTTGCAGATCATTTACGGAAATACAGGACTACTCCGGATAAAAGACACAAAGAAGACATTCACGATAACTCTGACTATTCCACAAAAATAAAGCACCATGAATGAGGAAAAAATACGCACGCTGATCATTGAAGATGAAGAACTGGCCCGCAAACTGCTCCGCACTTATCTGAACGGATACCCTGAGCTCGAGGTACTGGCAGAATGTGAAAACGGATTCGAGGGAGTTAAGGCCATTAACGAATTGAAACCCGATCTGATCTTTCTCGATATCCAGATGCCTAAAATCACGGGATTCGAGATGCTCGAACTGATCGACCACCATCCCGAGATCATCTTTACCACTGCCTACGACCAATATGCGCTGAAAGCTTTCGAGTATAATGCGGCCGACTATTTGCTGAAGCCCTTCTCCAAGGACCGTTTGCAGGGAGCATTGGAAAAAGTGAAGGAACGTCTGCTTAAACCTGCCGAACATGAAGATATAGTGGAAAAAATCACCAATTTCCCCAGAGAGGAATTTCTGGACCGGGTGGTGGTGAAAGACCGTCATAAAATCCATATTATTCCTGCAGACCAGATCAGGTATATCGAATCGCTCGATGATTATGTGATGATCTACACCAACGAAGGGAGGTTCATGAAACAGAAAACCATGCACTATTTTGAATCGGCTCTCGATCCCCATAATTTTGCCCGCATCCACCGCTCATACATTGTAAGGGTGGACCAGATAGCCCAGCTTCAGCAGTACGAAAAAGAGTCCTATGTCGCCATTCTGCACGACAAAACCAAACTGAAAGTCAGTAAATCAGGATACAAGAATCTGAAAGAGATGCTGAATTTTTAATTATATAATTGTTAAGCAGTTGGTCTGCCCATCTGCCGTATGTTTAAGACTACCGGAAAATGATATATATTTGTGCCTCTTTTTAAAACAATTTGCAGGATAATTGTTTAATATATAAACGATTAAATTAATATCAAATGAAAGTAACAGTTGTAGGGGCAGGAAACGTTGGAGCCACATGCGCTCAGATCATTGCACAGAAGAATATTGTCCAGGAGGTGGTGCTGGTGGATATTAAAGAGGGTATCTCTGAAGGTAAGTCACTCGATTTATGGCAGACTTCACCCATAAATTATTACGACACCCGGTTAACCGGTTCCACCAATGACTATTCCAAGACCGCCGGATCAGAGGTAGTGGTGATCACATCGGGTGTCCCCCGTAAACCGGGAATGAGCCGCGATGACCTGATTTCGATCAATGCCGGTATCGTAAAAACCGTGACTGAAAATGTAGTGAAATACAGTCCCGAAGCCAAGATCATCATCGTATCCAATCCCCTGGATGTGATGACCTACACATCCTATGTGGCCTCCCGGTTACCCAGGGCAAAAGTGATGGGAATGGCCGGCATTCTTGATACAGCCCGTTACCGTGCATTCCTGGCCGAAGCCCTCGATGTCTCTCCCCGTGATATTCAGGCACTGTTACTGGGCGGTCATGGCGACACCATGGTCCCGCTGCCAAGATATACCACCGTTTCAGGAATACCTGTTACCGAACTGATTGACCAAGATAAGCTCGAAGCCATTGTCAAACGGACTATCAATGGTGGCGGTGAGCTGGTTAACCTGATGGGAACATCGGCCTGGTACGCTCCCGGATCGGCTGCTGCACAAATGGTGGAAGCCATCATTATGGACCAGAAACGGATATTCCCCTGCTGCATAAAATTGGAAGGGGAATACGGATTGAATGATATCTTTGTGGGAGTGCCGGTTAAGTTAGGTAAAAACGGGGTCGAGCAGGTTATTGAAGTGGCCCTCAACGAAGACGAGCAAACATTGCTCCGCAATTCGGCCAATGCAGTGAAAAAGATCATGGAGATCCTTGACGGGATGAATATTTTGTAATCCCAAACCAAACGGTCGTAGGGAATCTCTCTGATCTGTTGTTTAAGGATTGAAAGGTCATCCTGATTGTGAAATGAAGTATACCATTCCCCTGGAACTGATCGAGCTCGAAGAAGGCAATTACCATCTGGCGGTAAAATCTGTTTTTGCCGACGGGGGAGAAGGCTTGTGGGTGATTGATACAGGTGCTTCCAAAACAGTTTTCAACGGGCTTCTTACCAACCATTTTGAATCCGCAGACCCGGATGAGGAAAAAACGGTCAGATCGGCCGGAATCGGAAGCGACCAGCTGGAGACTTCTCTCGGGAGACTCCATGCTTTCCAACTGGGCAATATGCCGGTTCAGCCCATGCAGGTGGCCCTTATCGACCTTTCAAATATAAATAACCTCTATTACCATGCCACGGAGCGGGAAATCTGCGGATTGATCGGCAGTGATTTTCTGCGGGAGCACCTGGCCCTGATCGATTATTCAAAACTGAAAATCACGCTTAAAACCAAATCCCGCTAAGCTGGTCAGCCGTTTTATTTAATTCACTTTTTGTGAAACGGTTTTGTCATTGTGATCAGAAACTTTATATTTGCGTCCACCAAAAGGGAAAGTGTTGAAAATTAAAAAGTATATTTCCAGGGGTTTGCTGCTCAAACTGGGATTGTTCCTGGTTTTGATGGGCGGAGCTTGGCTTTTTGATCACTACCACCAGTTTAACGGAACCACTCCTGAAACAACCCAGCCTGCCGGAAAGGAAAATACAAAAGAGACCGTTTGTTTTTTTTGTACCCTCCAGTCTTCATTAAGTGTAAAAGCACCGGTACAGAAAGTCACCGTTCATAAAATGGGCCAGGAAAAATTAAACCGGCTGATTCGCGAACAACAGAATGCCCGTTCGGCATTCATGCTGAAAGCCGAAGTGCTGAAACAACCCGGTTCCCTTCTCATCCGGCGCAACCTTGTTTCATTCCGCCACCACTTTCTCCACCATCCCGACGATCAGCCCCCTCTTGCCTGATCTTTCTTCTCCGCAGCATATCAGTCCAGTCAACCTATCCGTTGACCTGTCTGGTTTTATCCAATTTGAAAAAATCACAAGAATTAAAAAACAATAGTTGAATTATGCAAAACAAAGGCGCAATTTTAACATTTACCATTTTGCTCGCTGCCGTCTGTTTCTACCAGTTAAGTTTTACACTGAAATCACGACAGATTGAAAAACAGGCAAAAGAGTTTGCGAAGGGCAATTCCACCAAGGAGTATGCTTACCTTGATTCCGTTTCAGGAGTTGAAGTATACAACTTCCTCGGGTTGAAGAAATTCACTTACAAGGATGTGAAAGAACTGGAAATGAACCTGGGTCTTGACCTGAAAGGGGGGATGAATGTAACCATGGAAGTATCGGTGGTAGACGTAATCCGGGCCATGTCCAACTACAATCCCGATTCCACTTTCAACGCAGCTTTACGTAAGGCAATAGATATGCAACGTAACAGCACTCAGGATTTTGTTACCCTGTTTGGCCAGGCATTTCAGGAAATTGATCCCAATGCCAGACTGGCCGCCATTTTCAACACCCTGGAGTTAAAGGAGCGGGTTAAATTTGACTCTTCCAATGAGGATGTGCTGAAAGTGATCAGACAGGAGACCGATGCAGCCATCGACAACTCCTTCAATGTGCTCCGCACCCGTATCGACCGCTTTGGTGTGGCACAGCCCAACATTCAGCAGCTGCAGACACGGGGCCGCATTCTGGTGGAACTCCCCGGGATCGATAATCCTGAAAGGGTTCGTAAACTGCTGCAGGGAACTGCCATGCTCGAATTCTGGGAGACCTATGAAAACCAGGAAGTATATCCTTACCTGTTGCAAGCCAACCAGCGGATCAAAGAGCTTACCTCTTCAACGATCGCCCCTGCAGGAGCAGATTCCACACTTGCCTCCGCCCGGACCGCCGCTGCCGACACGGTCAAGAGCGGCTCCCTCCTTGAAGAGATGAAGAAAGACACTTCTGCCACAGCTGCCTCAGCAACCGACCTGGAGAAATTCCGCAAGGAGTATCCGTTGTTTGCCGTACTGACACCCAGCACCAACCAGCAGGGTAATCTCTTTCCCGGACCGATTGTAGGCACCGCCCATGCAAAAGATACGGCTGAAATAAATGCATTGCTGGCCAAAGAGCAGGTCAGGAGCATTTTCCCGAGGAGTATGTTTTTCCGCTGGACTGCCAATGCAGTGGATGATGCCGGCAGTTATTTCCGGCTGATCGCCCTGAAATCAACCTCCCGGGACGGGAAAGCCCCGTTGACCGGAGATGTGATCACCGATGCCAGACAGGATTACAACCAGGTGGGAGGCCGCCCCGAAGTGGCTATGGCCATGAACAGCGAGGGTGCCAAAACCTGGGCCCGGATGACCAAGGAAAACATCGGCAAATCGATTGCCATTGTACTTGACAATTATGTCCGTTCCTATCCTACCGTTCAGAATGAGATCACCGGAGGCCGGTCCAGCATTACCGGTCTGGAAAGCGTCGAAGAAGCCACTGACCTGGCCAACATCCTGAAATCTGGAAAGATGCCCGCACCGGCACACATCATGCAGGAAGAGATTGTCGGTCCTTCACTCGGTAAGGAAGCCATCAATTCCGGGTTTGCCTCATTTGCCATCGCTTTCCTTTTGGTATTGGCCTATATGCTCTTTTTCTACAGCAGAAAAGCGGGGCTGGCAGCCAATATTGCCCTGATCTTCAACGTCTTTTTCCTGATCGGCGTGCTGGCCTCGCTGGGCGCGGTCCTCACCCTCCCGGGAATTGCCGGTATCGTGCTGACCATGGGTATGGCCGTTGACGCCAACGTGCTGATTTATGAACGCGTGCAGGAAGAGATCTGGAGCGGCAAAGGGCTCAAACTGGCTGTCCAGGACGGATTTAAAAATGCCTATTCAGCCATCATCGACGGACAGGTGACCACCCTTCTGACCGGTATCGTGCTGTATACCTTCGGTTCAGGTCCCATCAAAGGTTTTGCCACTACGTTGATCATCGGTATTCTCACCTCACTGTTCACCTCCATTTTCATTACCCGTCTGATCTTTGAATGGCAGCTGAATCACAACAAAAACATCACTTTCACGTCTAAAATAACAGCCAACTGGCTCCGGAACACCAAAATCAAATTCCTTGAAAACCGGAAATATGCCTATGTCTTTTCAGGGACGCTAATTCTGATCTCCCTCATATCCATCACATTCAGGGGATTTGACTACGGGATCGACTTCCAGGGGGGGCGCACCTATACCGTAAGGTTTGACCAGGATGTGAAAGTAGCTGATGTACAGCGTGCTTTAACGGCAGTATATGAATCTGCCCCTGAAGTAAAAACATTCGGTTCAAATAACCAGGTACGCATTACTACCACTTACAAAATTGAAGACATGAGCGATGATGTGGACAATGAAGTGGAACAACTTCTTTATAAAGGGCTTTCAGATGGTGGTTTTGTGTCCGGTATACCCTATGAAGATTTTATCACCAAACACAGGATGAGTTCACAGAAAGTAGGACCTACCATCTCTGACGACATCAAAAAGGATGCAGCCATTGCCATCTTTTTCTCCCTGATGGCCATCTTCCTGTATATTCTGGTAAGATTTGCCAACTGGCAGTATGGTTTGGGAGGGGTACTTTCACTGGCCCATGATACCATCATCACCCTGGGATGCTTCTCCCTTTTCTGGGGAATCCTGCCCTTCTCGCTGGAGATTGACCAGGCGTTTATTGCGGCTATCCTGACAGTGATCGGGTATTCCATTAATGACACCGTGATTGTATTCGACCGCATCAGGGAATATTTCCACCTTTATCCCAAACGGGATGAGACGGACAATATGAATCATGCCATGAACAGTACGCTGCGGCGTACGTTCAGTACCTCGTTGTCAACGCTCGTGGTGTTGATTGCCATCTTCATTTTCGGGGGGGCAAGCATCCGCGGATTTACCTTTGCCTTGTTGATCGGGGTGGGTATCGGAACCTATTCGTCGGTATTCGTGGCTACTCCGATTGTGTATGACACCAAGATGCGGGTGGGCAAAAAACAGAAAACCGCAGCAGCTGTTGCTGCCAAATAAGATTTAGCAAAACATCAACAAAAAACCCGGTTTGGAAGCCGGGTTTTTTTATGGATTATTTTTTAAAAAGATAAACCAGTGAACTGCACTTCCGGCGATTTGCCCAACTGGCCATCCAGAACAGGAAACCCTTTGATAGCCCCAGTAAAACGGGAAATCCCGATTTCCGGTATTTCTCGCTGAGAATGGAAACATAAAAGGCATCGAATGGCATCCGGTACATGCGTTCCGTTCTGAATCCCCCGTTTTGTAACAACCGACAGATATGGTCGGGCGAAAAATGCCAGAGATGCCGCGGCACATCCCAGGCAGCCCAGTACTTCCCATAATGGACAGCATCGGCCGAAGAGGGATTGGGCAGAGCGATGAACAGGCAGCCCGTGGGCTTTAACAGACGGGAGATGGCAGCCAGGTATTTCTCCGGATCATGAAGGTGTTCCATCACGTGCCAAAGGGTAATGACATCAAACGATTGCTCAGGCATAGAGAAAAGAGACTGGTCGGGAAGAAGAGGGAGGTTCCATTCATCACGTGCGAACCGCCGTGCTTCATCGCTCTTTTCCGTTCCCGTCACGCTCCATCCGTACTTTTGCATAAAATGCAGGAAAAATCCGGTCCCGGCACCTATATCCAGCAGAGTGCCAGGTTTTTCGCCAGCCCGTTTGGCCACCATCTTTCTTTTTTGCCGCAGCATGTAGCCCCTCACAAGGTGATAGGCCTTGTTGGTAAATCCCTTCCGTGTGTTACTGTGGGAGATGTATTCTTCCGACTGGTAGTACTTACCCGATTCATCAGGGCCTGGAGCAGAACCGGTCATCCGGAACCCACACCCGTTGCATTTCAGAAGCGGGAAGGATTCACCGGATACAAAAAAATCGGTACAAAGGAATTCCTCCCTGAGATCCGTGTTATGGCAAACCAGGCAGGAAAGACGGCTGGAAGATTCTTTGCTCAAGGTAAGGTCAGATGATCAACATGGCATCGCCATAGGTTCCAAAGCGGTATTCATTTTTCAGAGCCACATGGTATGCCTCCATCAGGAAATCATAACCTGCAAAAGCCGCTACCATCATCAATAAAGTAGAGAGAGGCAGGTGAAAATTGGTTATCATCCTGTTGGCCACGCTGAATTCATAGGGGGGGAAAATAAATTTGTTGGTCCACCCCTCAAAGGGCTTGATGAAACCGTCGGTGGATACCGAACTTTCGATGGTACGCATCACTGTGGTTCCCACTGCGCACACATTTTTATGGTCAAGTTTGGCCTGGTTGATGATATTGCATGCCTCCTGGTAGATCCAGATCTGCTCAGAATCCATTTTGTGTTTGGTAAGGTCTTCCACATCCACGCTCCTGAAATTTCCCAGCCCCACGTGCAAAGTCACATAGGCAAAGTTGACCCCTTTGATTTCCAGTCTTTTCATCAACTCCCGGCTAAAATGGAGACCTGCAGTAGGTGCAGCCACAGCCCCTTCATTTTTTGCAAAAATGGTCTGGTACCGCTCTTTATCTTCAGGCATTACCGGCCGGTTGATAAACCGCGGCAGGGGAGTTTCCCCGAGGCCGTACAGGGTCTTTTTGAACTCGTCATAATTCCCGTCAAAAAGGAACCGCAGGGTTCTCCCACGTGAAGTGGTGTTGTCAATGACCTCGGCCACAAGCAGGTCATCTTCTCCAAAATAGAGTTTATTGCCGATACGTATCTTTCTGGCCGGATCGACCAGCACATCCCATAAACGCTGTTCCCGATTTAACTCGCGGAGGAGAAAGACTTCGATCTCTGCCCCTGTTTTTTCTTTATTTCCGTAAAGACGTGCAGGAAAAACCTTGGTGTCATTGAAGATCATCACGTCTTTGTCATCGAAATAATTAAGCACATCCTTGAATAAATGATGTTCTATGGTTCCCTTCGACCGGTCAAGAACCATCAGTTTGGATTCATCCCGGTTTTCGGCGGGATGAAGGGCAATTTGTTCATCAGGAAGCCTGTACTTGAACTTGGACAATTTCATTTCGGCCATATCTGTGTCGGATTACGTGTTATAAAATTAATTTATCATACCTGATCTGAACTTTTCTCTGAACAGATCAAAAGTCATTGCCTCTTCTACGTAAAAATCGCCGCTACGGGTACGTCTCAGGGCAGTTAAATAAGCACCGGAATCCATTGCCGCCCCAATATCACGGGCAAGTGCCCGGATATAGGTCCCTTTGCTGCACTGAATCCTCAGGGTGACCTCCGGCAGGTCAAACGAGAGCAGTTCGATCTCTTTGACAACAATGGTTTTTGATTTCAGTTCAGGTTCTTTCCCGGCCCGGGCATGTTTATAGGCCCGTTTCCCGTCAATTTTCACCGCGGAAAATACCGGGGGTATCTGTTCAATCTGACCGGTAAACCGAGTCATTGTCCGGCGTAACAGCTCTTCGGTAATGTGAGCCGTAGGGAACTGGCGGTCTTCGGCAGTTTCCCGGTCAAAGGAGGGAGTGGTGGCTCCCAGCTTCAGGGTGGCAATATACTCTTTTTCTTCTGCCTGTAAAGTTTCGACCTTCCGCGTGGCCTTTCCGGTACACAAAACCATCAGCCCGGTGGCCAGGGGATCGAGCGTACCTGCATGCCCCACCTTCAGCTTCTTCAACTTCAGTTCCCTGGTAAGAAAATTCCTCACTTTCCCGACCAGATCAAATGAAGTCCACCCATAGGGCTTGTCAAACAACAGGACTTCCCCGTTTTCAAAATCGAACACTCCGCCGGAAGGTATCATTCAAAGAAATTTTCAGTAACTTAAGCCTTGATTTTCAGGCTGCAAAAATAGCAATCAGACCTACAGTTAAACAATACAACGAAAAATATATCAGTTTTCCCTTACTTACGATTCTGATCATCCAGCTGCAAGACAGCAATCCGGAGATAAAAGCCGTGAGGAATCCGATGACCATGGAGGAAGCGCCCACACACGAATCATTGGACAGATCACCGGAAAACAAGTCTATTCCTGCAGCCCCCAGAACCGGTACCAGCACCATCAGAAATGAAAACCTGGCCACTTCCCGGCGGTTGACTCCCAACAATATCCCGGTTGCAATGGTGGTACCGCTTCGCGAAAGTCCGGGAAGCACAGCTACTGCCTGGGCCATTCCGATGATCAGACTGCTTGGCCAGCCCATTTGCCTCTCCGGCCTGCCCCGGTAAAAATGGGCAAAAGCCATCAGTGAAGCGGTAACCAGTAAACATATGCCGACAACCAGCAAATCCCCAGTGAATAAAGATTCAACCTCCTCGCTGAAGAAAATGCCGATAATGGCTACCGGAACCATGGAAAGCATGAGTTTAAGGATGTACATGGTTTCGTTATTCATCCTGAAAGTAAACCCACGGGAGATTAATTGCCAGATGTCTTTCCGGAAAACCACAACAGTGCTCAACACGGTGGCGGCATGGACAGCAAATGTAAAAGGCAGATTATCCCCTCCGGTCATACCCAGCAGGTGATTCCCTAATTCCAGGTGTCCGCTGGAACTGACCGGCAAAAATTCAGTTAATCCTTGTAATAAACCCAGCAGAAATGCTTGTAAACCAGTCATGAAAACGTTTTTTCCTATTTTTTGGCTTTTTTCATGATGGCATATATCTCGAAAATAAAGCCAAATAAAAGGATCAGCGGAGCCAAAGTTATTCTTCTGAAGCTGAATATCCCCGGATTAAATACATTGGGGTCATTGCTTTTTCCACCGGTCATCAGGATAAAACCTATGAGGATGATTGCAAATCCGATCGCCAATAGTTTGTAATTCTCCTGACCCAGTGCAAATCCCGGATCTTCTTGTACATCATTCTTTTTCGTGGCCATATGCTGGAATTTTTTGAGGGTCAAAGATAGGATATAAAAAAGGAATTGATTCCGGATGAAAATGAATTTCACCTCATTTACCCTATTTTGTTCATACTGATCAATAAAACAACTCGTCGAATTTCATTTTAAGGAAACGATTTACCGCAACATAGGTAGAGAGCCAGGATAAAACAATCCCGGCCACCAACACCAAAAGGAAAACAACGGCCAGCATCCAGAAATCGTTAACCGTAACGACTCCGCTGAGCTCTCTTTTATAGGTCAGCATGAGGGCAGCAATCAACAGGCAGGACAAAACCGCCCCCCATATGCCGAAAACGATACTTTTTCGCACGAAAGGACGTCTCACAAACCGACGGGTAGCGCCCACCAACAGCATGTTATTGATAAGGAACCGTTGGGAATAGACAGAAATCCGGATCGTATTATTGATCAGCACACTGAACACAAAAAGCAGCAATCCACTAAATATCAGAAGAAATACACTGATCTTCCTGACATTTCCATTGATTACCGAGACCAGGCTGTGCTGATAAAAAACCTCCTGCACCTGGGGGATCGTTTTCAGTCTGTTCTCCAGAAGAGTCAGGCTGTCGCTCTGGGTATAGGGTGCGTACAACTTCACTTCAAAAGAAGGGGAGAGAGGATTAAATCCGAGAAATCCGGTGAAGTTCTCACCCAGCTCATTTTGCAGTTCCCGGGCAGCCGTCTCCTTATCCACATACCGGATGGATTTGACGAAAGGTTTGAGGCGCAGGGTTCTCTCCAGTTTGGCGATATCCGTTTCAGGGAGGTCGTCCCTCAATACAAGGGTAAATCCGATTTTCTCCCTGACGTAATCCGTCAGTCGCCCGGCATTCAGCAGAATCAGAAAAAGCAGTCCCAAAAGGAAGAGTACCAGGGTGATGCTGACAGTAGATGTAAGGTAGGAAGTAAAAATTCTGCTTTTCAGTTTTTTTGGTTTGCTCTTTCCCATGGTAATTAAGAATCGACATCGTTGAGAGACAAAAATAATCAAAATATACGGTCGGCGCTCCATTTTAAGGCCGGGACGCTGAAAGTAAAGCCCTAAAAATGATATTACCCGGAGAAAATCAATTTTTTAGGTACTATATCTTTGATAATCTGAAAAAAGAAAATACTTTTGCAGTCCGATTATTATCTTACTTGCGAATTGTATAAATTACTGATTTACTTATTAGTACAGTGAGTTGCCAGGATGCCATGTGGTTAACCGACCGGAAAAGGGTAATTCAGTAAGGATGTTGAATTAAAATTTAAAAGCAAACAAGTGGATACACTGAGTTTTAAGACTGTTTCGGCCAATAAGGCGACAGTAAAAAAAGAATGGTTAGTTATTGATGCTACCGACCAGGTGTTGGGTAGATTGGCCAGCACCGTTGCCCGGATTCTGCGCGGGAAACATAAAACCAACTATACGCCTCATGTGGATTGCGGTGACAATGTGATTGTCATCAATGCAGAGAAGGTGATACTTACCGGAGACAAGATGACCGACAAGGAGTATGTCCGTCATTCGGGTTATCCTGGAGGGCAGACCATACAGACCCCAAAAGATATAATGGTGAAATACCCTGAGCGGCTGGTTGAAAAAGCAGTGAAAGGGATGTTACCTAAAAATCGTCTGGGCAGGAGCATTTACAAGAATCTGAAGGTTGTCGTGGGACCCAACCATAAATATGAAGCCCAGCAGCCGAAATTAATCGATTTAAATACCATTAAATAAGTAACATGGAAGCAATTAACACAATTGGGCGCCGCAAAAAAGCGGTTGCACGGGTATATGTTACTCCCGGGAAGGGCAATATCACCATCAATGACCGTGATCTGAAGGAATATTTCACCACCGATATTTTGCAGTACGTGGCCACTCAGCCATTAAACCTGCTGGGGGTAAGAGAAAATTATGACATCAAGGTAAATCTTGACGGTGGTGGTTTCTCAGGCCAGGCGGAAGCACTCAGGCTGGGGATTTCCAGAGCCATGGTCGAAATCGATCCCGAAAATCGTCCTAAACTGAAACAAGCTGGTTTTATGACGAGGGATCCGCGCGAAGTGGAACGCAAAAAACCGGGCCGTCCGAAAGCCAGGAAAAGATTCCAGTTCTCCAAACGTTAATATTTTCAATTTAATTAATCACAGGGATCTAAAACTGTTGAGACTTTTGCCTGAGGCAAAACTACTCAATAGTTGCTTTTAAGCAGGATTTCATAAAAAAGTAAACAGATGCCAAGAACAAATTTTGAACAACTTCTGGATGCCGGAGTACATTTCGGCCACCTGAAAAGAAAATGGAACCCGAACATGCAACCTTACATCTTCATGGAGAAGAACGGGATCCATATCATTGATCTTCAAAAGACCGTCGTCAAAATCGACGAAGCAGCTGCTGCTATCAAACAGATTGCCAAATCAGGCCGCAAAGTACTGTTTGTTGCCACCAAAAAACAGGCAAAAGATATAGTTGCCGACCAGGTTTCGTCGGTAAAGATGCCCTATGTGACCGAACGCTGGCCCGGGGGTATGCTTACCAACTTCCCCACGATCAGGAAAGCAGTGAAAAAGATGGTTTCCATCGATAAGATGACCAAAGATTCCAGCTGGGAGAAACTTTCCAAACGTGAAAAGTTGCAGATTACCCGTCAGCGGGCCAAACTGGAAAAGATCCTCGGCAGTATTGTCGACCTCACCCGTTTGCCTTCTGCACTGTTTGTAGTCGATGTGATGAAAGAAAAGATTGCCGTCAGGGAAGCTCAGCGCCTGGGTATTCCGGTTTTCGGAATGGTAGATACCAACTCCGATCCCAACGGAATTGATTTTGTCATCCCGGCCAATGATGATGCCTCTCAGTCCATTCAGCTCATCACCGGGGTGATGGTGGATGCCATCAGGGAAGGATTGCAGGAACGCCGTGTGGAAAGGGACAAGGATGATGTCGATTCCGATATCGAAGGAGATGAGGAAGAACAACCCAAAAGGAGCCGGCGCGCCCGCAAAACAGTGAAGAAAGTGGAACTCGTTGAAGAGGAGACAGAGGTTGAAATTCCTGAAGAACTGGAAGAGGGAAGTGACGAGGAAGATGACTTCGACACTGATGAAGAGGAAGATACCGATGTCAATCTAGACGAACAGGAAGAAGAAGAGGAGGAAGAGTAATCTGCCTGGTTTGGAAAATAAATTATCAATCATTACAAAAAAATTATTCATATGTCATTCACAACAGCAGATGTGGTAAAACTGCGTAAAGCTACCGGCGCCGGGATGATGGATTGCAAAAATGCGCTCACTGAATCGGACGGTAATTTTGACCGGGCTATTGAAATAATTCGTGAAAGGGGTAAACTGGTAGCCAGCAAACGGGCTGACCGTGAGGCAACCGAAGGTGCGGTACTGGCAAAAGTTACCGAAGACAAAACATTCGGCGCCATTGTGGTGCTGAACTGTGAAACCGACTTCGTGGCAAAAAATGAAAAATTCATTGCCTTTACCACCCAGATTCTGGATGCAGCTTTAGCCAACCAGCCTGCAACTTTGGAAGAACTGAAAGGTATCGTGATCGACGGACGTCCGATTGGGGACCAGGTTACCGAGCAAATCGGCATCATTGGTGAAAAACTCGATTTGTCTTTTTATGGCAGGATAAAGGCCGAAACGGTGGTTCCTTATACTCATCCGGGCAATAAGCTGGCAACCGTGGTAGGCTTCAGCAAAGCCGGCATCGAAAATCAACTGGGGAGAGATGTGGCCATGCAGGTTGCAGCCATGAATCCGGTTGCCGTCAACCGCGAATCCATTCCGGAGGAGATTATCCATAAGGAACTGGAAATTGCCAAGGAAAAATTCAGACTGGAAGGCAAGCCTGAAGCCATGCTGGATAAAATCGCCCAGGGGGCGGTTCAGAAATGGTTCTCCGAATCAGCGCTGCTCGAACAGGCCTTTATTAAGGACAGCAAGATTACCGTTAAACAGTACATTGCCCAGAATGACAAAAGTCTGGAAGTGACCGGATTTGAACGGTACGCATTGGATGCCTGATAAAATAATGAAAAAACTAGAAAAAGGCTTCCTGTTCAGGAGGCCTTTTTTTATTTTTGATTCAAAATACAGACCATGTTACCATATCGACGGATTTTACTGAAGCTGAGCGGCGAATCGCTGATGGGAAAACAACAGTACGGGATCGACCCTGTCAGAATGAATGAATATGCGGAAGAGATTCTTGCCGCATCCGCTATGGGAGTGCAAATCGGGATCGTGATCGGGGGAGGAAATATTTTCAGGGGACTGAGCGGCAGTACCAAAGGTTTTGACCGGGTAAAAGGGGATCAGATGGGAATGCTGGCCACGGTGATCAACAGCCTGGCCCTTCAGTCGGCGCTGATTTCATCCGGAGGGAAAGCCACCGTCTTCACCTCCATCAGAATGGAGCCGGTGGGTGAGTACTATTCGAAGGAGAAAGCCCTTGAAGCCCTGAAAGCAGGAAAGATTGCCATTATAGCTGGGGGAACGGGAAACCCCTATTTTACCACCGATACCGCCAGTGCCCTACGGGCTATAGAATTGGAATCGGATGCCATGTTCAAAGGCACCCGGGTGAATGGAATTTTTACCGCCGACCCGGAAAAAGAACCCGATGCCGTTCGTTTCGATACCATTACTTTCGATGAGATATACCGCCGGGGACTCAAAATCATGGACCTCACAGCCACTGCCTTATGCAGGGAGAACAATCTACCTGTGGTGGTATTCAATATGGATGAAAAGGGTAATCTGCTGAAAGTGATCCGGAACGAAAAAATTGGAACGGTTGTCACCAATTGACAAATAATGATTCTGTGTTTTACACTTTTTAATATTATTTTTTATATTTGTTGCCAATCTTAACAGTTGGAAGTAAACATGATACTGAACGAAGAAGCACAATTTGTTCTGGACCACTGCAAGGAAAAAATGGATCTGACGATCTCCCATCTGGAAAAGGAGCTACTGCATATCAGGGCCGGAAAAGCCAATCCTGCCATGATTGATGCCGTAACCGTTGATTATTACGGCAGCTTGGTCCCCTTAAGCCAGGTTTCCAACATCAGCACCCCCGATCCGAGAACTATTGCCATTCAGCCTTGGGAAAAAAAGATGATTCCTATTATTGAAAAAGCAATCATGGCAGCCAACCTGGGATTTAATCCCGACAATAACGGAGAGATTATCCGCATCGCTATACCTCCCCTTACCGAGGAAAGGAGAAAGAACCTGGTGAAACAGGCCAACAAAGAAGGGGAAATTGCCAGGGTCAGCATCCGGACAGCAAGAAAAGAGAGCAACGAAACCCTGAAGAAACTCCAGAAAAACGGCCTTCCTGAAGATATGGAAAAAGATGCCGAAGAAAAAGTTCAAAAATTTACTGACGATTATGTGAAAAAAATTGATACCTTAGTAGCAGCTAAGGAAAAAGATATTATGACCATATAATTTTTTCTAGTTTTCTGTTTTCTGAACATTGTTTAATTGTTTTCATGGCTTTGAGGCAGCTTTTTCGGAAGCTGCCTTTTTTTATTCCCCTAGGCATGATTCAAGCAGACATTAAATGTCATTGAGAAAGCCAATGAAGAAACGAGGTTCCTAGTTTTCAGAAATTCCGGATTCACGGTACAAGATGCTAATCCTTTTCCAAAGGATCAACCAGCCAGCTCATCTACTGATTTTTGCAAAAAAGGACGGGAGTGATAATCGGGATCCACAATAACCTTGTTCCAGACGACCAGGTCCAGGTCGATGGTTCGCGGACCAAACTTTGGCAGGGTACGGTCACGCCCCAGTTGATCTTCTATCTGCCTGAGAAGTCTCCGCAGTTCCGCCTCCGTCAGGTGGGTGGTGATTTTCACAGCACCGTTGACAAAATCGGGCTGATCGGTTATCCCTATGGGTGCGGTTCTTACCATTTCCGATTGCTGACACACGGTCACATATTCTCCCAAGATCGCAAGAGCGGCTCCGATATGCCGTTCCGGATCGATATTGGATCCTATTCCGATGATAGCTGTATTCACCTGCATGCCTCCATTTCAACTGAAACCGAATCGGCAAAACGCAAAGCCCCCGGCTTGTCGGCCTCCACCCTAACCCATTCGACCCGTTCATCCGACATAACGAGGTCGAGCAACCCGTGTACCAGCACTTCCAGCAATTTAAACCGGCCATCCCGGATAAAAGTGATTATCTTTTTGGTAATGGTCTTATAATCATATATCCCGTCGGGTTCATCATTCACAAGTGCTTCGGGAGATACGGGAACCCGGATGGTCAGGTTGACCACCACCTCCTGGCGGGTGACCAGTTCCTCGGGATTAAATCCGATATAAGTGTCCACGTGCAGGTTTTTGATTCTGATCAGGGCCATAAGGGTAATATTTTGCAATGAGACAGTGCGGGCAATACCGGTACAATACCATACCCAATATCACAGATTCTGCCCTCCGTCACAAAAGAGCAGCTGGCCTGTAAGATAATCATTTTTAATTATAAAATCAAGGCTTACCAGCAGAGGCTGAAGGCCTCCGGAACGTTTCATGGGGATCTGTGCCGCCATCCGGCAGAGGTAGGCTTCGTCCCTGTCCTCAGGGGGAAGGGTCAATCCGGGGGCAATGGCATTTACCCTGATGTCTGGGCCCATTTCAACGGCAGCCATTTTAGTGAGTTCCCACAAGGCTTTTTTGGCCAGTGTATAAGCCGCAAAATCCGGCTTATTCCCGGTAATCCGGGTATCCACAAGATTGATGACCAATCCTTTGCCGCAAAACAAGGCGAAGTCGTGAATCAACAGAAACGGCGCATTGAAATTCACCTGGAACTGTCGCTTAAGAAAAAGGGAGGTGGTTTCCTGGATGGAAGAAGGTTCAAATACCGAAGCGTTGTTGATAAGCAGGAATGGCCTGCCCATCTGATCGATTACCCGTGGAAACAGCTTTTCCGTTTCAGAAGGGTTAGACAGGTCGGCACGGAAAACCTGGAATCTCTGCGCCGGGTAAAGATCTGACAGTTTATCTGCCAGGGTGACCGCCTTCAATTCCGATCGGTTGCAATGAATGGCTATATCCCAGCCGGCAGAGGCCAGATGCTCTGTCAGTGCTTTCCCTATGCGCTTGGCAGCACCTGTAATCAAGGCAAGTTTTCCGGTTTCTTCCAAATCCATAATGAACTGCCTTTGGTTGATGATAAAAGGTCTATTGGTATTTCAGCAGCTTGCTGAGGTATTTGCCGATGATGTCAAATTCAAGGTTAACCACCGTACCTTCCCTGAAGGTGTGAAAATTGGTAACATCATAAGTGTAGGGAATGATCGCTACCTGGAAGGTGTTGTCTTTGGAGTTGACCACGGTCAGACTGACGCCGTTGACGCATACCGATCCTTTTTCCACGGTCATGTAACCCTGTCTGGCTTTTTCCTTGTCAAACCGGTATTCAAAGGTATAATACCAGCTCCCTTCGGCTTCCTCCACCCGGACACAGGTGGCGGTCTGGTCAACATGTCCCTGCACGATATGCCCGTCCAGCCGGCCGTTCATCATCATGCTGCGCTCCAGGTTGACTTCAGAACCGGGTTCCAGCAATCCCAGGTTCGATTTGAGCAGGGTTTCCCTGATGGCCGTCACTTTGTAGGTTCCGGCTTCCCGGTCAACAGACACCACAGTAAGGCATACCCCGTTGTGAGACAGGCTTTGATCTACTTTTAACTCGCCGGCTTTATCCCAGTACAGGGTTAAGTGAACATTATCCTGGTCTTTTTCAATCTTCACCACTTTGCCGGTTCCTTCAACGATTCCAGAGAACATATGAACTGTTTTTACATTATTTACTTCATTTCCCACTCATAACCATCCTTCTTATCCTTGACGGTGATTCCTATCCGGGCCAGTTCATTCCGGATGAAGTCGGAAGTAGCCCAATCCTTGTTGTTTTTGGCGTTCATCCGGATTTGGAGGGCAAGTTCGACTAAACGGCTGACGGCTTCGGGATGTGCTGACCCGTTGTTTTCAGCTTTCAGATCCAGAATATCAAAAATGTAGCTGCGGAAGATCCTGGTCAGGTTTTCAAGATCTTCAGAAGTAATAGTGGCTGTCCCGTCATGGATGGAGTTGATCATCCTGACCCCGTCGAAAAGATGTGCAATCAGTACCGGACTGTTAAGGTCATCGTTCAGAGCGGCAGCGCAGTTCTTTTCCAGGGAGTCCACATCTACGGTAGAAACAGGAGCTGCTTTCAGTTTTCCGAGCAAATCCACTGCTTTCAGGAGTTTTTCAAGTCCCTTCCCGGCAGCCTGCAGTGCCTCACCCGAGAAATCAAGCGTGCTGCGGTAATGGGCCTGAAGAATAAAAAACCGGATCGTCATGGGAGAGTAAGCCTGTTCCAGCAACGGATGATTCCCGGTGAATAGCTCATCCAGCGTGATGAAGTTTCCCAGAGAACGGGCCATCTTTTGGCCGTTTATGGTTATCATGTTATTATGCATCCAGTAACGCACGGCAGAATGGCCCATGGCCGCCGTCGATTGGGCAATTTCACACTCGTGATGAGGAAAAATCAGATCCATGCCGCCCCCGTGTATGTCAAAAACCTCCCCAAGATACTTTGTGCTCATGACCGAGCACTCGAGGTGCCACCCAGGGAATCCCTCACCCCACCTGGATGGCCACCGCATGATATGTTCAGGAGATGCTTTTTTCCAGAGCGCAAAATCATACGGATTTTTCTTCTCTTCCTGGCCTTCCAGCCGTCGGGTGTTGGCCAGCAGGTCATCCAGATTCCTGCCCGACAAAATACCGTACCGGTAAACGGAATTATACTTTTCAATGTCAAAATAGACCGATCCGTTTGCTTCGTAAGCGAATTCCTTTTTCAGAAGGGTTTCAGCCAGGATCTGCTGCTCAATGATATGGCCCGAAGCCCGGGGTTCAATAGAAGGGGGCAGGGTATTCAGGTCAGCCATGTTCCTGTGGAAGGTATTCATGTATTTCTGAACCACTTCCATTGGTTCCAGCTGCTCCAGCCTGGCCCTCTTGGATATTTTATCCTCCCCGGTCTCCTCTGTTTCATCTTCCAAGTGACCCACGTCCGTAATGTTTCTGACATACCTTACCTGATATCCCAGATAAAGCAGGTAACGGTACAGCAGGTCAAAAGTAACGGCCGGCCGTGCATGGCCCAGATGGGAATTACTGTAAACCGTGGGCCCGCATACATAAAGACCTACCCTGCCGGCTATCAGCGGCTGAAAAACCTCTTTTACCCTTGAAAGCGAGTTATACAAAATCAACTGCTGATCCATATTAATTATCGGCTAAGGTTTCTCCGGCAGGTCTTTCGCTTTTCTTTCCCGTGTTGTCAATAAAAAAGTCACGGTAAAAGATCAAAACGGCAAAAATACCCACCGTAATGGATGAATCGGCTATATTGAATACCGGGCGGAAAAAAATGAACTCCTTACCGCCCGCCCAGGGGATCCAATCGGGATATTGCCCGGAAATCAAAGGGAAATATAACATGTCCACCACTTTGCCATGAAGAAAACCGGCATATCCTCCGCCCTCCGGAAGGAATGAAGCCACCTGGCCGTAACTGTGGTCAAACCACATTCCATAAAAAGCACTGTCGATGATATTTCCGAAGGCTCCGGCTATGATCAGGGAGAGACTTATCATAAATCCCAAAGGAGTCTCTTTCTTACTGATCCTGACTAAATACCATACCATTACGATGACTGCAGCAATCCGGAAGATGCTCAGAAACATCTTTCCGTATTCTCCGGCAAATTCAAAACCGAAAGCCATTCCGTTATTTTCCACAAAATGGATTATGAACCAGTTTCCCAGGACATGGATCTCCTGTCCGAGAACAAAATGGGTTTTAATCCAGAATTTGACGACCTGATCCAGAATGACTAAAACGGATATAATCAGTATGGAAAGATTGAGCTTTGATAACTTCATGTTGTATATTAATAAACCGGGAGAAATCACTCTCCTTCCGCGATCTGCTTCCCGCAAACCGGGCCCAGCAGGAGGAAAAGGAGATCATGATTCCGACTTGACATTTACCGCTGGTTGTTTTTAGCATCAATACAAAGCGTGGCATGAGGCACAGCCCGCAGCCTCTCTTTTGAAATCAGTTTCCCCGTCTCGCGGCAAATCCCGTATGTTTTATTCTCTATCCTGACCAGGGCAGCCTGCAGGTGTTGAATGAATTTCAGCTGACGTTGCGCCAGCCTTCCGGCCTCTTCCTTCGAAAGCGTGGCAGCTCCCTCTTCCAGCACCTTAAAGGTGGGAGAGGTATCCATCGTGTCATTCCCGTCATTGTGGGTGATGGAATTCTTGTATAGTTCATAGTCCTTCTGGGCCTTTTCGAGTTTTTTCAGGATCAAATCCTTGAATTCCTGCAACTCCTCATCCGAATACCTGGTTTTTTCTCCCATGGTCCTTAGTTTTAAAAATTTAACCGTGTAATAAGCTCAATCCTGCTTCTAAAATTAGAAAAATTTTCATATGCGAAACAGGTTTAATAACATATAGGAAATTAGAGTTTTTCTATTTTGGTTACCCAAATCAACGTTTCAGTTCCGGGCTCAATTTCAATTAACCTCGCTTCGCTGTCTTTTATTTCGTCCACCAGCTCCAGTTTCGCAGCCAAGGTCTGGGCACTGATATACTCCCTGTGCGCAGCGACTGCATGGTCCAACAGGTCATGTGACTTTATCTTTACCCCTATCCGGTCGGTCACTTCATAACCGTTTTCCTTCCTTATGTTCTGGATCTTATTGATGAACTCCCTGGCAACACCTTCCATCCGCAAGGCTTCCGTAATATGGATATCGAGCGCGATGGTCAGATTTCCCTCGGTGGCTACCAGCCAGCCGGGAATATCTTCCGTGGTGATCTCCACATCTTCCGGAATCAGGGTGACTTTTCCTGTTCCGGTCAAAACATCCAGACAGCCCGCCTTTTCCAATTCAGAGATCTCCTGCTGGCTGAACCGGCCGATGGCCTGGCTGAGTTCTTTCATCATCTTGCCGTATTTGGGTCCCAGCACCTTAAAGTTAGGCTTTATCTTTTTGCTGATGATTCCGGAAGAGTCGTGCAGGAATTCCACCTCCTTGACATTTACCTCGGTAAGAATGATATTCTTCACTGCATCAAACTGCTGCCTGAAATGTTCACTCAAAACAGGCACCATGATTTTGGATAAAGGCTGCCTGACTTTTATCTTTTCTTTACGGCGCAGGGCCAGGATCATGGAAGAGGCTTTCTGGGCAATATCCATTTTCTCTTCCAGTTCTTTATCGATCAGGGAAGGATTGCTGACGGGGAAATCGGCCAGGTGGACGCTCTGGTCAGGTTCCCTTCCGGTAATCCCGTTAAGGTCGGTATACAGCAGATCGGCATAAAACGGAGCGATCGGCGCCATTAGTTTGGCCACGGTGGACAAACAGGTGTATAGAGTCTGGTATGCAGAGATCTTGTTCTGGTCATACTCTCCACCCCAGTATCTTTTACGGCTTAACCGGACAAACCAGTTGCTCAGGTTTTCAATGACAAAATCGCTGATAGCCCTGCCAGCCCGAGTGGGTTCATAATTTTCATACCCGTCGGTGACTTCGGCTACCAGGGTGTTAAGCAGCGAAATTATCCACCGGTCAAGCTCAGGTCGCTCACTTACCGGTACTTCCGGTTCGGAATACCTGAAATGGTCGACATTGGCATACAGGGCAAAAAAGCTGT
>CAYWTT010000008.1:0-26348 GCA_964461245.1 uncultured Prolixibacteraceae bacterium
CGTTACGAAGCAGGGTATATTCAATACCAGATTCTTTCAGGGCAACTTCCGTCTCATAGTGCTCTCCAGCTAAACTCAATGTGGAATGATCAGCATGGAGCAGGCTGGTGTAAACGATCCTTTTTACCCCTGCTTTTTTGCAGCTTCGATCACATTTTTGTGCTGAAGGGCACGCCTCCCGATCTCATTCCCCGAGATCAGCAGTAGCGTTTCAATCCCTTTGAGGGCGCTGACCAATGATTCAGGATCTTCATAATCTGCCAGGCGGGTTTCAATTCCGGGTTCAGTGGCCTTATTCGATGAACGGACCAGCGCCACAATTTGGTCAACCGGCACTTTTCCCTTTAATTGGGCCAATACGATACGACCCAGATGACCAGTTGCTCCTGTTACTCCGATTTTCATTTACTTACTCCTTTCTTAATTGTTTTAATAAAACCATTGATGTAACAATCTGAATCTGAATATTGTTTATTTTTTGCCTTCTGAATTAATATTGTTTAAAAAATTTGCAGGTCCTCTTGAGGGTGAATCAGGCGAAGGGTGGAAGATGTGAATACAACAAGCCACAGGTATGTACTTGAATTATAAAATCTACTCTAAATCTTTATCCTCCAGAAAGCGAGCGGTCAAACGACAATCATTCCCGGTTATTTCGATATCTTTACAGGAAATTAAATCCGGATTTGAAACCTCTGTTATGATCAAAAAAATAGTAACGTTGCAAAATGAGGTGGAAGCGTTGAAAATCAAGGATATGCTTGATTCCTGCAGCATTCCGCACCTCATTACAAGTTTTCACGATTCTGCGTATGATGGTTTATGGCAGAATCAGTGGGGATGGGGAGCGCTGGAAGCAGATGAAGCCGATGAAGATAAAATTCTGGCCCTGCTACAGGATATTCATTTCGAGGGTAATTTGGAAGAGACTAAAGAATAAAAAGAGGGCGCAGTAAGAATCTCCTGAATATATGGAAGGGATGTTAAGCAAAAGGACTGCCACTGGGTCCTTCTTCCCTGCCTGCGTTGTTTCTTGTCAGGTCAACAGGTGAAACGGGTAGACCGCCGCATGTTTTCCAGTCCGCTTTTGCTCAGGAATTTACAGGCACATATTCAGCGTGCTTTCACAGACGATTCAGGCATCAGGAACGCAGTGTTTTTGGCATCAAACTTACCGCGACTTTTGTTCTCTCCTCCTTTTACTGCTGTTTTATGTTAAAAACAGCTTCCGGGAACAAACCGTTTCCCCTATTCCGGATCAGCTTGATGCTTGGGGGACTCCTCCGGTTCGCACTACACATCGGGGCCTTTGACAGCAAGTGGGAATAACCGGCAAATTTTTATCCTCACTTTCCTTGATTTTCTTAAGTTTTCCTGCAAAATTTGCAGATAATCATAATTCCAAATTTGTTTGCCATGAAATTAAAATCTATTGTCCTCCTTTTGACCATCCTGGTGAGTCCTTTCTTTGTTTTTGCCTCCGGAAAGGCTTCGCAGGTGACCAGTTTGCTTGTTGAATACAAAAAGGATCCACTGGGAATCGGGACTCCGCGTCCGCGATTTTTTTGGAAGATCGCTTCCGATGTTCCCGGACAGTTGCAGACTGCTTACCAGGTTTTGGTTGCATCCACCCCCGGGAAACTTACCCCCGGCAAGGCAGACCTGTGGGACAGTAAAAAAGTGGCATCTGATCAGAGCATCCAGGTCGTTTACCAGGGCAAGCCCCTGGAGTCGGGGCAAAAATGTTACTGGACCGTGAAGGTCTGGGATAAAGACGGGAAAGAGGTAAAAGCGGCTTCTCCGGCTTATTTTGAAATGGGTTTGCTGAAAGAGAGCGACTGGCAGGCTGACTGGATCCGGTCAGCCCAGGTCTTTACTGTATACAGCTACCCTTCACCCTTGTTGCGAAAAGAGTTCAACCTGGCCAAAAAGGTGAAATCGGCCCGTTTGTATGTCACCAGCCTCGGGTTGTATGAATTCCGGTTAAACGGGAACAGGGTGGGGAATGAATATTTCACCCCGGGATGGACCAGCTTCAAAAACCGGCTTCAATACCAGGTTTTCGATGTCACCGGGATGCTTAATAGCGGGAACAATGCCGCAGGCATACTGCTTGGGAACGGCTGGTTCAGGGCTTTTAATCCGAATTCCAATCGGAACCAAGAAATCACTCCCTTGGAAGTTCTGGCCCAACTCGAAATTGAATTTTCAGATGGTTCCAAACAGGTGGTGAAAACCGATAACACCTGGAAAGCATCTACCGGGGCCATTATTAAATCGGAAATCTACGACGGGGAAGTTTACGACGCGAGGCTTGAAAAATCCGGCTGGGACAAGCCCGGATTCGACGACAGGAACTGGCTGGGAACTGAGGTGGTTTCCAGAGGAAAGGCAAATCTGGTTGCTGCCGTCTCAGAGCCGGTACGACGGATTGAGGAATTGAGTCCCGTAAAAATCCTGTATACCCCCGAAGGGGATACGGTGGTGGATATGGGCCAGAATATGGTCGGCTGGTGCCGCCTCATCCTGGATTGTCCCGCCGGAACCATCATCAAACTGCGGCATGCCGAAGTGCTGGATAAAAAGGGTAATTTCTATACTGAAAACCTCCGGACAGCCAAACAGGAAATTGTATATACCTGCAAAGGGGGAGGCCAAGAGATTTATGAACCCCATTTTACTTTCCAGGGATTCCGCTATGTGAATATTTCCGGCTATCCGAAACCGGTAACTCTGGATATGATCAAGGGGATTGTAGTCCACAGCGACCTGGAACGTACCGGCACCTTCAGTTGCAACGATCCACTGATCAACCAGCTGCAGCACAACATCATCTGGGGGCAGAAAGGTAATTTTGTGGATGTGCCGACCGATTGCCCCCAACGTAATGAACGCCTTGGCTGGACCGGCGATGCCCAGGTTTTTGCCCCGACGGCTTGTTTCAATATGAACAGTGCCGGATTTTTCACCAAGTGGTTGTATGACCTGGCTGCCGACCAGCATGAAGATGGTGCTGTTCCCCACGTGATCCCCAACATTATCGGACGGGGCGGATCCAGCGGATGGGCTGACGCTGCCGTGGTGATCCCATGGGTGATGTACCGTTCCTATGGCGATACCCGGATCCTGGAGCAACAATTTACCAGCATGAAGAGATGGGTGGAATTTATGCGTAACCAGGCCGGAGAGAAATACATCTACCAGCCTAAAGACAGGCAATTTGGCGATTGGCTCTCCTTTGCCACCACCCGTTCCGATTACCCGGGTGCCACCACCGACAAGGATTTTCTTTCCACTGCCTATTTTTACCACTCCACAGATTTGCTGTGCCAAATGGCTGAAATCCTGGGGAAAAAACAGGAGGCCATTGATTACAGGGAGCTTCAGAATAGAATCAAAGAGGCCTTCTTCAAAGAATTTGTGACATCCAATGGAAGACTTTCATCCAATACCCAGACTGCCTACGTGGTAGCCCTCTCTTTCGGGCTGTTGCCTCCTGAACTGGAGAAAAACGCCGCATCCAGGCTGGCACAGGATGTAAACCATTTTGGACACATTACCACCGGGTTTCTGGGAACAGCTGACATCTGTCATGTCCTTACCCGCTATGGGTACCTTGCCGAAGCATACAAATTGCTTTACAGGACAGATTATCCCTCCTGGCTGTATCCGGTTACAAAAGGTGCCACCACCATCTGGGAAAGGTGGGACGGCATCAAGCCGGATGGTACCTTCCAGAGTGCAGGGATGAATTCGTTCAATCATTATGCTTACGGCGCCGTCGGTGACTGGTTGTATAAAGTGGTAGCCGGGATCAATGCAGGTCAGCCCGGATATAAAACAATGGTCATTAAACCTTTCCCGGGCGGAAAGATGAACGATGTGACCTGCAGCCATGAGACCCCGTACGGACTGGTCAGCTCCGCATGGAAGATCACGGATAGCCGTTTTTTCCTTTCCGTTACTATTCCTGCCAATACTTCAGCCGACATTTTTGTTCCCTCCACTGGCAAAACATTGAAGCAGAACGGAGCGGACCTGGACCATGCGGAATGGATAACTCCCGAAGGCACACCATACGGTTTTATGAAAATCCATGTGGGTTCGGGGAATTATGTGTTTGATACACCCTTTTCCCCGGCAATGAATTAATCTGTCCCAGTAGCATGGGAAGGATCATCAAAACCGGTATGCAGTCTGTGTTTCACTTTGCCCACAAAGGCGGGACAGATTTCATTGACCCCTCCGCAAACCTTGATCACATCATCCCATTCTTCGCCAAGGTACATGTTGACGGGATCGGATGTATGATGACATAAATCCAGACGTTGCCGACGATTTCCTTGACCGCATTCAAACCATATTGAATTCGGTACGAAAACTTCAGCTTTTAAGGCTCATGACCAATGTTCCCGAAATTGGTCTGAAACACTCACTCCTGTACCCTGACAGGATGCTGGTTAGTTTGTCTTTCTAACCCATTGTTCAGAGCTTGCCGTTAATGACGGCGATCAAATGGTGACCTCTTATACCAAAACTCTTTCAGCCATACGCCAGATCAGCACCGATTTGTCAGAACGGATTTGGATGTCATCTGCGGTATAAATCGTAAAAGACTGGTATTCACCAAAATTTTATTTTAAAACATATTGCTGAATTATAGTTGGCAAAGCTAAGAATAGCTTGTATCCGGTGAAAATGACAATTTCTATTGATCGATTCGTTCATACTCAGATTATAATTTTTGATAATTTGTGCAAACGGAACAACCCTTTTTGCAGTCCGTAATAAATAGTATTTTCGTAGTTAAATTTAAAAATATATCTTGGTATATTCTATATATCAATACATTATATTCTTTTATTACTTTTATTGCTTATTTCTTTTTTCTGTGAAAGGACCTTGATAAAAAAAATCTGCTTTTTGTCTTTTTATATTATTATTGATTATATTTGTTCGAAAATGAACGTTATGAACATTTCTAAGATATGGAAAATGGAATAAAGAAAACAACATCATCCGATTTGAGAAAAAAGATTATTCTGGGATTGCTGAAGGATAGGGATTTCGCGTCGACTCAGGAAATTCTACAAGAATGTAATGTTTCTGAAATTACTGTTCGGCGTGATTTATCGGAAATGGAGAAAAAAGGTTTGCTTATCAGGACACATGGAGGGGCGATAAAAAAAGTGACAACGGACAATCTCTTTTTATACAATGAAAAAGTAAATCAAAAGCGAATTGAAAAGGAATATATATGTAAGATCGCATCCGGTTTCATTCAGTCCAATGACATTATTTTCATTGATTGTGGATCTACGGTTTCATTTTTGACTAAATATATTTCAAAGATTGAATCATTAACGGTAATTACCAATTCTCTGCCTATTGTTTCTGAATTAATCAATTTTGAAAATATTAAACTGATTTTGATTGGGGGAGAAGTCGACAATAAGCGAAGGGCCATTTATGGGTACTCTGCCATCCAAAATATTTCACAGTATCATGCAAATAAAGCTTTTATTGGTGCTGACGGCATCTCTTTATCAAGGGGAGTAACCTCATACAACGAAAAATCTGCTTCCATTACGCTGAAAATGGCTGAAAATTCGGATGAGGTGTTTTTGCTGTGTGATTCCTCCAAAATTGAAAAAGACTCATTGGTAAGGTTTGCCCCTTTGTCCATTGTGGATTATGTTATTACGGATAATGAGGTAAACAGCTCTCTTATTTTAACATATGAAAAGTATAATATCAAACTTATATGTGATGATCCCAATTCAATTGAAAATATGGAGAATTTAAATGATAAAAGAAAAGGAAAATGAAAATTAAACATAACAGCCAATCGTTCGATCGGCGCAATTTTATCAGGCTGGCAGGATTTGGAGTGGGAGCCGGAATGCTTGGGATGCAGGCTTGTACAAGTCAAAGGACAATGGTACAGCCAGTTATTCAAGGTTTTGAAGATAAGGGATCAGAAATGGCCAGTTCAAAGATCTGGGTTCCTGTTTCAGACCGGAAAGTTCGGGTAGGCCTTGTTGGCTATGGGGTATGTAAATTCTCCGCAGCCTTTGGATTTCAGGATCACCCCAATGTGGAAGTAGTAGCCGTCAGTGACCTTATTCCGGAACGTTGCGCCGAACTGGCAAAAGTAACCC
Source organism: uncultured Prolixibacteraceae bacterium (assembly GCA_964461245.1). Classification (GTDB taxonomy): domain Bacteria; phylum Bacteroidota; class Bacteroidia; order Bacteroidales; family Prolixibacteraceae; genus UBA1413. Next base: position 6,162 of record CAYWTT010000008.1, read on the forward strand.
GGTGTAACAAGACTTATCCTTCGTTGGAAGAACTTGTGAAAGACGATCATATTGAAGCAGTTTTTGTCGCCACTGACGCTCCCAGCCATGCCCGGCATTGTATCGATGTGTTAAATCATGGCAAACATGTAGCCTGTGCAGTACCTGCTGTGTTTGGTTCACTGGAGGATGCGGAAAAATTATTTGAGACGGTCAAACGAACAGGCCTTAAGTATATGATGTTTGAAACGTCCATGTTCCGTGAAAACCATTATGCCATGCGCCAGATTTACCAAACAGGCGGTTTTGGCAAAATTGTGTATGCCGAAGGCGAATACTGGCATTATTCAGAGAAGGGGATAGATTCTTATAAAAATTGGCGCCACGGTATGCCGCCACAATGGTATCCGACCCATTCCGATGCCTATTTTATCGGGGTAACCGGAGGAAGTTTCTTCGAAGTATCTTGCCTCGGAATGCCATCCAGCATGGAAAGGTACCAGCCAGGTAACAATGGGTATAAAAATCCATTCTCCACAGAGATAGCATTGTACCGTACCAGTGAAGGAGGGATGGCCCGTATGGCAAGAAGCGCTGACACTATTGGTGAAGGTTATGGCAGCGAAACCGGAAGGGTAAGGGGAACAAAAGGATCGTTTTATGGGAAATACGAAGGAGAAGAAAAGAATCTTCCGGATCTTGTCCGTCCGGCTCTTCCTCCCGGAGTAGCTCCCGGAGGCCATGGCGGTTCTCATGGACATCTGACCGACGAGTTTATTGCGGCCATTCTTCAGGATCGCAAGCCTTTGGTAGATATTGAAATGGCTCTGAATTTGACGGTTGGTGGAATCGTTGCACACCAATCGGCTATGAAGAATGGTGAATGGCTGAAGGTTCCGCAATTTAAATTCTAGAAGCGATTCACTCAGAATGGACCATACTAAATCAGATGTCAAATCCTGCCGGGAGAACGTCCGGAATAAATCCGCATGTACAAAGAAACCTGACCAGGATCAACAGTTACCAGCTCAAACCATGTATAAGGATTGAATAATTTGATAAACAGCTGTGGAATATTGTTAAAAAGGAACTAACGTTTAAAAATATTTCTATGAAAAAACAGTCAATTCAACTGGCTAAGGAGTCGTTGCTCCCAGAGAGTTAGGCTGTTTCTGATATTTAAGGCTGCCGGGGAAAGGCTTGAACAAAAGAAAAATGTTATGCTGACATGAAATTTTATAAATAATATATTGATGTTATGAATGGTAAAGATCTGAGAATTGAGAAGTTGTTTAACAAGGCTGACCGCGCAGTGATTGTAGCCATCGACCATGGAATGTTTGACGGCCCGATTCCGGGAATGGTCAACATGAAAGAAACGGCAAAAAAAATTGACTCCTGTATTGACGGAGTACTGTTAAGTCCGGGAATGCTGAAACAGCTTCGCCCGCTTTTTAATTACAAGGGAGCACCAATGCCTGTCGTCAGACTCAACTGGAGTTCGGTATACTGTTTCCACTGGAACTACAACAATGCCTGTACTGTTTTGGCACAAACCGTTGAAGAAGCTGTGTCCAATGGAGCCGAAGTGATTCTTGCCTCGCTCACCCTGCAAACGGGAAGTGAAGAAACGGATACCAGAAATGTGGAATTATACAGTCGTTTAGTAAATGCTGCGGATAAGCTGGGAATCCCCGTGATCGGCGAATATTTCCCGACCCATTCGGGAACGATTTCAAAGGAACAGATGCACGAGCAGGTATATACTTGCTGCCGCATCCTGAGCGAGCTGGGATGCGATATGATTAAAACTTTCTATACGTACGACTTTAAAAAGGTAACCGACAGTTGTCCGGTGCCTGTCTTTGGACTGGGTGCAGAAAAGAAGCCCACCCAACGGGAAGCGTTGCAACTGGCTGCTGATGAAATCAGGGACGGGGCACGGGGTGTGGTATTCGGACGAAATGCCATCCAGGTACCGGATCCGGCCAGGTTCCAGCAGGCATTATGCGAGATTGTAAAACACGGAGCCTCAGTTGATGAAGCAATTAACAAATATTCAATAATTGGTTAGGATGAATCACAAAACGCCTTCTTCGGTAATCGGGATCGATGTCGGGACCACTTCGATCAAGGGAATGCTTATGGAAAATAAAGGGAGAATTTTAGCATTTGCCCGGCAGGAATATTCACTCGATACAGGGGAAGGCGGCATTTGTGAACTGGATTCAGAGGTCTACTGGGAAGTTACTTGCCAGATCATTCAAAATCTCATTTTGAAATCGGGAGTTGATCCCCGGACGATTGGTGGGCTGGCCTTTTCAAGCCAGGGTGAAACCTTGATCCCAGTGGACGCGGAAGGGAAACCCTTGCGAAAGGCCATAATCTGGCTGGATAACCGGTCGGCGAATGAAGCGGATGAAATAAAAAATCAGTTCGGGGAACAGCGAATCATGGAGGTTACTGGGCAACCGGAAGTCCTGCCAATCTGGCCGGCTACCCGGATCCTCTGGATGAAAAAAAATGAACCTCAGGTTTTTAACCGGGTCAATAAATACCTCCTGGTGGAAGATTTCCTGATATTTAAAATGACCGGGAAGTATTGTACGGAACACTCCCTGTCATCCTCCACCCTGTATTTTAATATTTCAAGAAAGGAATGGTGGCAGGATATGCTTGACTTCCTGGGCATTGCTGTACACCATTTGCCTGCATTGGTCCCATCGGGAAAAATCATCGGAGACCTGACCCCGGAAGCGGCCCGGGCAACCGGCCTGAGTGCGACAACCCACTGTGTTTCCGGAGCATACGACCATCCGGCCGGGGCAATTGGCTCGGGTAACCTTTTCAAAGGAGATGCAACCCTTACCATCGGCGCCTCAATGGCCATGTGTATCGCACTTGACCAGCCTGTTTCCGACCGTTCCCTGAATCTGCCCTGCCAGTGTCATGCTATTGATGGTTTGTACTTCCTGCTTCCTTACGGTCAAACGGCAGGCATAGTGCTCAAATGGTTCCGGGACATATTCGGACAGTCAGAAGTTCAGGAAGCTGAACTCAACGACCTGGACAGCTACGATTTAATGATTCAGCAGGCTGAAAAAGTACCTGCCGGCTCGGATGGATTGCTGATGCTGCCCCACCTGATGGGAACAGGGTCTCCGGAATTTAATCCCAACGCCAGGGGTGTCTTTGCAGGGATCACGATGGGAATGCACAAAGGTCATTTTGTTCGGGCAATCATCGAGTCCGTTTCTCTGATGATCCGGCATAACCTTGAAGTGATGAACGATAAAGGGATTGAGGTAAAGGTGATCCATATCCTCGGAGGTGCGTCCAAAAACAATTTGTGGAACCAGATTTTGGCTGATGTTACGGGATTGCCGGTTGTTACGCTGATGAATACCGAGAATTCGGTCATGGGAGCCTGCCTGTTGGCAAGCATCGGGATAGGAGTTTATAAGGATATTGAATCGGCTTGCCATGCTTCAGTGAAAATAAATTCCCGTTTTGAACCCAATCTGTTGAATCACGAATTATACAACGGAGTTTACAAAAAATACGTGCATTTATATGCGTCGCTCGAAGATTACTGGAAAATGCTGAAATAAAAAAAGAGTCATGGACACCAAAAATACCTACCCGGAACTGTTGAATTTTTTAACTGAAATTAAGGATGACCTAAAGGGTATGGTAAATGTCAAATAGGTGTTTAATTTAATTAAAGCCAAGTGTTTGGAGTAAAAAATGGGGTAAATATGAAAAAAATTGGACTTGTGGGATTGATTGTCGTGCTTATGTGCGGATGTCAATACAGAACAAATAAAAAAAACAAAGTTAAATCAGAATTCTCGAATATGAATGTAATTGAATTGATGAAAAAGCAAATCCTTCTGGATTCTTCAACCATCCTGTATAATAAAACGGTAACAGCGGAAGAATTTGCACAGAACTGGACAGTTCACCACAGTGAATGGCGGGTGGAAGAAGGATGGCTGGTAGGCGAAAACAGGGGGAACTGGCCGGGGATGGCAATTCTGAAGCAGGATTTCCCTGGCAACGTGCTGGTTGAGTTTGAAGCCCGGACCGTTATGCCTTCGTCGCACGATATCAATGTCATGTGGAACGGGGAATGGCTTACTGATAGTGATCAGCGCGGCATTGCTTATGTCGCCGGATTACAGGGCTGGTGGACCGGCAAAGTGGGGATTGAAAAATCGAATGATTACAAATTTATGGTGGGTACCCCATTGCTGGATTTTATCCCCGGGAAGGTGTATAAAATCCAGGCGGGAAGCATCGACGGGCATTGTTTCATTCTGGCCGACGGCAGATTACTCCTCGAAGCAATGGATCCCAATCCGATCGACAATCAAAAATACACCAAGGTGGGATTTGAAGCGTATTGCAGCAAAATAGAAATCCGAAACATCGTAATCAGGCAAATCAACTGGAAACCTGTAGAGATGAAATACGAACCTGAATTTTGACCTACTGAAAATAAGAAACCATGACAAAAATGAAAGCAGGATATGTCTCCTTTGGAACGATGTTCTACGAACCGGCCAACCTGAAAATGATCAGCGCACGGGCTGAGAAACAGTTAACCGATGCCGGTCTGGTGTTAATCTGCACGGAGCCGGTTTACGGGGAAGGGCCGGAGCCGGAGCGGGCTATCCGTGAACTGAAAGCACAGGAGTGGGATTTTTTGTTTGTAAACATCATCAACTGGATTGATACCCGCGGTGTGTTCAGGGTATTGCATGAGTTCAGGAATGAACCGATGATTTTATACAGTTTCGGTGGATTTACCGACCATGAAGGGCAATTCGGAGAAAAAGGCACATTGATCTCCCCGGCTGCAGGAGCAGGTTCCACTTCCTTGCGTTTTCCGATGGAGCAATGGGGAGTTAAATTCAAGTATTTGTTTAATGCTCCCGATTCGCCCATGGATATCGAGGGAATCCTGTCGTTTGCCAAAGCAGCTTCTGCCATGAAGCGCCTTCGACATGCAAGGCTGGGAATGATCGGATACAACGATATGGGATTGTATTCCACCGGAATTAACCCGACCAAACTGCGCGACAAGATTGGTCCTGAAATCGAAAGTATAGATATGCTTCAACTTCAGCGCAAGATGGATACAATTCCGGCAGAGGAAATCAGGGCTGAAGCCGGACGGGTATCCAAAGAGTGGGAATATCCGCTTGGAAAACCTGAAGACGGGGTTGTTGAAAAAGCAGTCCGGTTGTATATGGGAACAGTTGCTTTGTGCCAGGAAAAAAAATTCGACACCTTCTCATACAAATGTGTGGATGGGGTTGACCTGGAAATGGGACTTACCCACGCGGTTCCTTCTTCGCTGATGGCCGATGCAGGTTACCCGTATGTAGATGAAAACGACCTGGGCAATTCCGTAGCTCAATTGATGCTTAAATGGATTTCAGGGAAACAGGTCACTTTTATCGAACATTACGAACACCATCCTGAATGGATCTTACTGGGCGAAGACGGTTATTGCCCTTCCGACTTTATTGAAGGGAAGCCGCAGATCAAATATATTTCTACTGTATTGCTCAAAGGAATTGCCCACTGTTCAAACATGAAAAAGGGGAGAATGACCCTGGCCTGCCTTTCGGAAACCAACCAGGGGTACCGGATGCACATTGTCACCGGGGAAGGAAAAGAACGGCCCAAATGGGTGGAAATGGGCGTCCCGCTGCCCTCCTGGCCCAGTATTACCTTTTATCCCGATGTTCCCGTCCGGCAAGTGCTTGACCATGTACAGTCCCAGCATTTCGCGGCGGTGTACGGAACCTACGTCAACGAACTGCTTGATTTGTGCAATCTGCTGGATATTGAAGTTGTACTGGATACCCACATCTGATTTCCGGAGATGAAACACCAATACAAACCTTTATCGTTTCTGTGCCTGATGTTTCTGACCATAGGGGCTATGATCTGCATGAACGACATTCTGCTCCCGTCGATGGTAGAACATTTTAAACTGAGCTACTTCGAGGCCACCATGATCCAGTTCTCGTTTTATATCACATACATAATCTGGCCTTTGCCTATTGCTTTGATGATCCATAAATACGGATACAAGATCAGCCTGGTGGTTGCCCTGTTTTTTTGCGCTTTGGGTTGCGCCCTGATCGTCCCGGCCAAGATATTCAATTCATATGGTATCGTTTTATTCGCCATCTTCACCTTATCGACGGGGATTACAGTAGTCAACGTGGCTGCCAATCCATTTGTTGTGTTACTGGGTGATCCGGAAGGAGGGCACGTGCGGATGAATTTCGTCCAGATGTTCTCACGGATAGGCTATGCGACGACACCGGTTATTGCCACTGCGCTGATTTACAGCAGCACGGGCGAGTTGCGCTTTCAGTTTCCTTATGCCTTACTGGCCATCCTGATTGTAGTGATTGGTACACTGATCTATTTTTCGAGGATGCCGGAAATGAAAGCCGACGAAAACGATATTTTTTCCGTAAGCGGCATTTTCAGGGAAACCCGCCAATACCCTCATCTGTTTTTCGGGGTGATAGCGATGTTCTTTTATGTGGGCGCCGAAGCCGGAACTGCGGGATTTTTTATTCCCTATCTGCAAAGCATAGGTTTTACGCCCCAGGAAGCATCCAACTATCTGACCCTTTACTATGTGCTGGCTGCGACCATGGGCCTGGCCGCCGTTGTCATTCTCCGGTATATTAAAGCTCACCGACTGGTTGGCATCTATGGTATTGCCATGCTTATGATTTTCGGGGTGATAATTTTTATGAACACGGGCTATAATGAATATTTCTTGGCCAGCCTGGGTCTGTTCCTGGGAATCATGTTCCCCACACTTTTCAGTCTGGGGATCGAAGAAGTGGGCGCCTTCTCCGGGAGGGCTTCCGCCTTGTTGAACTTTGCCATCGTCGGAGGCGCCTTTTTCCCTCCCGTCCAGGGAGTTATTACCGACCGATTTGGCGTGGCCTATTCATTTTTGGTGCCCTGTTTTTGTTTCCTGATGGTTATCCTTTATGCATTCTTTTTCACCAAAATACCGGTTGAAAAAAGAATGCTCGGGAAAATGAAATAAATGAATTCAGAAAAGACATAGGTAAGCATAGCAGGGACCTTCTGTCTTGTGTTTGATCTTAATACTATAAAAGAAAAGATATTAACTCTATAATTTATTAACTTTTAATTTTTTAAAAATGGCAAAAGATTGGTGGAAAGAGAGTGCCTTGGGGATTCCGAAATTAATTACGGAAACACCCGGACCAAGGTCGAAAGCAATGCATGCGAACACAGCCCGTTACATGAAAGGGTTAAGTTCACAGGTTAAGTTGTTCCCGGTTTGTTTTGAAGAAGGGTACGGAATTACCCTGACCGATGTGGATGGGAACAAATACCTTGATTTTTCTTCGGGAATATATGTGACTTCGTTGGGACACTGCCATCCTAAAATATCGGAAGCAATTTCACACTGGGCCAAGAAACTGATGAACGCTCACGATTTTACCACTCCGGTAAAAGAAAAGCTGATGGAGAAAATGGCTTCCATTTTACCCGGGAAACTAAATGCCATCCAGTTGTATTCCGATGGCACTGCCGCGGTTGAAGCTGCGATCCGGGCGGCGCGGGCTATTTCGAATAAACAGGAATTTATCTCAGCCTTCCGCGATTTTCACGGGAAAACGATGGCTGCCGTCAGCTGCGCGCAAATGTTCCGTGGCGAAACTTTCAGCTATGGGGCAACCCGTGCAGCCGGTTTTTACATGGTACCCCGTCCCGATCCGTACCGTCCGCTCTGGACGAAAGCTGACGGGACCATCGATACAGATGCCTATATCCGGTTTTACGAAACCTTCATTAAAGAAGGGACTGTCGGAAACGTTGCCGCATTTGTTCTGGAACCTGCACAGGGCTGGGGTGGAAGCATCTTCCCGCCGGATGACTTTTTCCCAAAACTGAAGAAGTTATGTGAGAAATACAAAATTCTACTATATGACGACGAAGTACTGGCGGGCATGGGACGTACGGGCGAGTGGCTTACCCTGACCCACTGGGGTGTGGTTCCTGATATTGTGACCTTCGGAAAATCTTTTGGTAACGGCTTCCCCGTAACGGCAATGGTGGTAAGCGAAGAAAACGGCCCCGCACTGGAGAAAATTTCAGCATCATCCAGCTATGGCGGCAATCCGATGGCCTGTGCAGCTGCCCTGGCATCCCTTGAGGTGATTGAAGAAGAAGATATTCTTCAGAACGTTCGCGTGGTCGGTGAGTTCTTTATGAAACGGATGAATAAAATGAAAGAGGTACACCCGATTATTGGTGATGTCAAAGGCAAAGGTTTCTTGTTGGGAATAGAACTGGTGAAAGACAAAACAACCAAGGAACCTTTTGAAGAAGCAGGAAAACTGGTATACCAGAAAGCATTCCGTAAAGGATTAGCTTGGATACCCGCCGGACATATCCTGCGCATGTCGCCCCCTTTGATTATGGATGAAAAATATGCCACCATGGGAATGGATCTTATTGAAGATGCCATCACAGAAGTGGAGAAAGAATTTGGATACAGGTAGTATATGGAGAAAAAAGAAATCCGGATAGGAATCATTGGATTGGGACTGATGGGCAGGGAGTTTGCCAGCTCCCTGGCCCGTTGGTGCCACTTGCTGGACAACGGACCGCTGCCCGTATTGGCTGGCATATGCGATGTAAACAGAACTGCCTGGGATTGGTATGTAAATAATTTTCCAGGACTGGCGGTTAAAACCGACAATTACAAAACCCTGCTGGCATCTGATGAAATTGATGCCGTTTATTGCGCTGTTCCACACAACCTGCACGAACAGATTTATATTGATATTATCAAAGCCGGAAAGCACCTGCTGGGAGAGAAACCCTTCGGGATCGACTATACAGCCAATGAACATATTCTTCGTGTTCTTCGTGAAAATCCGGGCGTGATTGCCCGTTGTAGTTCTGAATTCCCGTATTTCCCGGCTTGCCAGCAATTGGTGAAGTGGCTCAAAGAAAAAAAATACGGGCAACTTATTGAGGTCAGGACTGGTTTTCATCATTCGAGCGATATGGACCTTTCAAAACCGATCAATTGGAAACGAATGGTTGAAATAAACGGCGAGTACGGCTGTATGGGCGATTTGGGGATGCATGCACTGCACATTCCGTTTCATCTGGGTTGGAAACCGGTAACTGTATTTGCCGATCTTCAGAAAATTGCAGAAACACGTCCCGACGGAAAGGGAAACATTGTCCCTTGTAAAACCTGGGATAATGCAGTACTTACCTGTCAGGCGACTGACCCGGCCAACGGAAAATTGTTTACCATGGTGGTCGAAACCAAAAGGATGGCGCCGGGGGCAACCAATAACTGGTTCATCGAAGTGTATGGAACCGAAGGTTCAGCCAAATTTTCCACCCATAATCCAAAAGCCTTCGAATACCTGACCACCCAAGGCAAAGAACAAGGCTGGACACGGATAGATGTGGGTTCACAATCCTCTATACCCTCTGTCACCGGAGGAATTTTTGAATTTGGTTTTTCCGATGCGTTTCAGCAGATGATTGGGGCATTTATCCGGGAACTAGCAGGCAATGGGGCAAGTCATCCGTTTCCTAATGTTACCCCTGAAGAAACCGGTTGGAGCCACCAACTTTTTACTGCAGCACTGGAGTCACACAAAACAGGAAGAAGAGTAATACTTTGAAATGGATTCAACTGAGAAAACCATCGTAGTTTTCGGAGCGGGGAAAATAGGCCGCTCCTTTGTGGGACAGCTGTTTAGCCGGGCAGGCTATCATGTCACCTTTGTCGACGTGAATCAACGGGTGATAGGGGAACTCAATAAAAGAAGAAAATACCAGGTGGTAATTAAGTCGGGAAAGGACGAGATAATCGAAATATCCAATGTCAGCGGGATTTTATCAACCGATCTGGAAGCTGTGGCAGAAGCTGTCGCCGGGTGTGGCCTGATGGCCACTTGCGTGGGGAAGGATGCACTCCTTAAAATCCTGCCGCTTATTGCCAAGGGAGTTGAAAAACGGTTCCTACAGGATGCCGGTAATCCGCTCGACATCATCCTTGCCGAGAATGTTCGTGGCGCCTGTACTTTGGTCAGAAACGGACTGGTCGGGTTGCTGAAAGAGGATTTTCCCGTTGATTCTTATATCGGATTAATCGAAACCAGCATTGGGAAAATGGTTCCGATCATGCCCGGGGAGATTGAAAACGAAGACCCATTGCTGGTTTTTGGTGAACCTTATAATACCCTGATTGTGGGAAAAGACGGCTTCAAAAACTCCATTCCGGCAGTTCCGGGCCTGGAGCCTAAGGAAAACATCAAGGCCTGGGTAGACCGTAAAGCTTTCATCCACAATCTGGGACATGCGACGGCAGCCTATTTCGGGTATTACAAACACCCGGAACAAAAATATTTGTATGAGGTGCTAAAAGATCAGGAAGTATTTCTTTTTACAAAAGAAACCATGCTCCAGTCAGCAAATGTTTTACGGGCTGTATATCCGGATGATTTTTCAATGACGGATTTGGAACTTTATATTGAAGATCTGCTGTCCCGGTTTCAGAACAAGGCATTGAAGGACACTGTTTTCAGAATTGGACAGGACCGGCTCCGCAAATTAGGACCGGATGACCGTTTCGTGGGAATAATCAGCATGGCTGAAAATGAGGAATTGCCACACGATAGAATTCTTGAAGCAATGGCCTATGCCTTCTTTTTTCATGCAACCGACGAAAACGGGAATCCATCACCACAGGATATTTTGTTTGACAACTACCATGCAAATGGCGTTGAATATGTATTGTCTGAGGTTTGTGGATTTAATGGGAAAAGGAACAATAAAATGATTGCTGATTTTATACAACTATACAATAAAAAATGTTTCAGGGATAAAAATTGAATCCCTTTTTTTGAGAAAGGGCCATGGCATTCATGCAAGGGGAAAAATGCTGAAACTGGTAAAAGCTGGCGGTTTGAATAATGCCGGGCCTCCTCACGGGCTGGCCGGTAATATAACTAATGCAATTTCTTCCTATTCGCCATTGACCGTCCTGGGATTATTATTCCTGGCATTTTTTCTGATTCATTATTTCTTTGCCGGTGTAACTGCCCATGTAACCGCTTTATTTGAAAATCTTTTGGTTACGCGGTGCTGTTTTTGGTCTGATATTCATACTGGCTTAAATAATTGCGGGAATCCCCTGGATGAGTTTTTGACTTTGAAGAATGAATTCTTCTTAGTTATCAGTCATCTCGAATTCAATATGGCCCCCCTTCATCAGATCGGAATGGGATAATTTGCAATGGCTCACCACTTTCCCATTGATACGGATGGCTTTCACGCTGCAGTCGGCTTCCGGACAGCCCGGGGCTGAAAGAATCAGCTTTTTGCCATTGGCCAGCCGTATGGTCACTTTCCTGAACACAGGACCTGATACCACATATTCGGGCAAAGAGGGACAGACCGGATAAAAACCGAGAGCGCCGAAAATATACCAGGCCGACATTTGTCCGGAATCATCATTGCCGCTCAATCCTCCGGGGCCTGTACTGTATTCCGTCTGAAGGATCTTCCGGACTTCCCTAGCTGATTTCCGGGGTTCACCTGAAAGGACATACAAAAACGGGATCTGTTGGCCGGGTTCATTGCCGTGCCAGTATTGACCCTCAGCAAAAAAAGCATCCAGGGTTTGGTTGAATCTCTCCCTGCCCCCCATTAAATCAATCAATCCTTCCACATCATGCGGTACATACCAGTTGTATTGCCATGGGGTACCTTCGGTGATGTAGAACATTTTTTTGTTTTTATCAAATTCATCCGTAAAAGAACCATCTGCATAACGTCCGTTCATGTTGTTCACAGCCGGGTCAAATAGATTGCGATAATTTTGACTTCTTTTCAGAAAATAGGAATAATCTTCTGTTTTACCCATTTTACGGGCAACCTGCGACAGGCAGAAATCGTCGTAAGCATATTCAAGGGTACGCGAAACCTGCTCCTTTTTGTGGAAGGCTTCCTCCACCGGATCATCCAGGGGAATATATCCGTATTTCAGGTAGGATGGTAAAGCCCGCCGGCCTTTCCCGTCCACATACTCCTCAAAAGTGGCAGGGGAATCGCAGGCATTGTGTTTCATTAACTGATAATCCTCCTCAGTCAGATCCACCGTTCCCTTCATAAATGCTTCGGCCACAATGGCCACAGCATGGTCTCCGATCATGGCCGAAGTGAAACTGTTCCATTGCGGAAAAATGGGAATCCAGCCCCGGACCTTGCCCATGTTGAGTATGGATCGGGCCATGTCAGCGTTGTATTCGGGTGCGATCAGGTTATACAGGGGATGAAGTGCGCGGTACGTGTCCCAGGCCGAAAAATCACCGTAGTAATTTCCGTGAAGAATGGTATCGGTCCGCTCATTCCCGTCAAAACGGGGGTATTGTCCATCCAAATCGTTGTAGATGCGTGGTTGCTGAAACGAATGGTACATGGCTGTGTAAAATTTTACCAGTTCATCTTGATGGTCGCTCTCCACATCAATTCTTGATAAGATTTCGTTCCAGCTGTTTTTCAGGTTATACTGAATCTCCTCAAAATCATAGCCGGGAATCTCAGCTTCCAGATTTTTCCGTGCCTGGTTCATGCTGACAAATGAAGTTCCGATTTTAACCCTGAGCTGTTCCCCTTTTTTAACCCTGAAGGATAGATATGCTCCAAGGTGAGGCAGGTTTTGAAGTTGAGTCTGGCCTTCGATGGTCTGGTCTTCGGTGAACACCCCAAAAGCAGCGGCAGTTTTTTCCCATTTCACCACAAAAAATCCTGAAAAACCAGCCGGCTTACCCCACCCCTGATAAATCCGGTGGATCGGGTTAAACCCGGCTATTTCATTTTTTTCAGGGGAAATCTGAATAAAGCCTTCCGCTTCATCACTGTTGGGATTGACCACAATGTGGGCATCTCCTTCATTCCGGAAGGTAAAACGCAGGATAGCGCAACGGGTGGTTGCGGTCATCTCCGTTGTGATCCGGTAACGGTCGAGTTCAACTTTATAATAATGCGGGCTGGAAACTTCTGTGGCATGACTGAAGGAAGAACCCCGTTTATCGGGGTGGCAAACCAGTTGACCAAAGACAGGCATCACTGCCATGGAGCCATACTCCTGCGTGCAGGAACCGCTCAGCCAGTGTGAGCCGCGAAAGCCGGTAATCAGAGAATCGTTGTAGTAATATGCAGAAACACACTTCTTCTCGGTATGGGTTGTCTGGGGCGTCCAGTTGGTCATGCCAAAGGGCATGGTCACCGACGGCTGCACCATGGCATTGTTTTCCGTTCCGGCGCCGTGTTTGGTTCCTGAAACGGTGGTTGTGGGCGCTGTTCCGATAAGGGGATTGACGTAGCCGGTATAATCTTTCCCGGAATCGTTCACGGTTGTCTGGCATCCTGCCAGAAGGGTACTGATGAAAATGGACGTGATAGCATTTTTAAAAGTCATTGCCAGGATATTTCTATGGTTTAAAGATCGCACAAATTTGGTCCATATGGGTATGCAGAGGTGAGTCATCCTCACAGCAAACGGGTAATCTTATGACGGGTAATCTTTAATTATTTGTTTTCAGGAAGCTTATTGTTGCCGTTGTCAATTATCCTTTTGGTTCGGAGAACGGTATTTCAGAATTCTTTTAACTGCCAGCTCTGAGCTGATTAAAGCCATGGGTAGACCTGCCCCCGGGATGGTGGAAGCACCCGCATAAAATACATTGCTGAATTTTTCATCGTAATTGGCCGGACGGAATGCGCCGATCTGGCTGAAATCGTGCGACAAACCCAGTCCGCTTCCCCTGTGAAGATTGAACCTCTCCTGCCACTCTGTCGGTGTATAAATGGTTTTGGAAACGATTAAAGGGGCCACATCAGCACCAATCCTTTCCGAGAAATCGGAAATAATGCTGTTTACAATGTCATCCCTGTCATCCCAGCAGGGTTTATGGGCCAGATCAGGAACCGGGCAGACAAAAAAGAGGCTTTCACAACCTTCAGGAGCACATCCGGGATTGTGCCGGGACAGCACGTTCACATAGTAATACGGTTTCTGAAGCGTGCCCGGATTTCTTAATACATCATTAGCATATTCTTCATAATTGGTGCCCAAGTAATAGTTGTGGTGGTTCACCTGCGGAAGCTTGCATTTGACTCCGATGTAAAAGGTAAGGTACCCCATCGTCCATTTCATCTTATCCAGCTTTTCCGGGGCATATTTCCTGCGCTGAAAGACCGAACCCCTGAACACGGCTGCATCGGCATTGATCAGAAAAATGTCGGCCGGCCAGTTTTGGCCCTTGCGGTCGGTCAGTTCATTCAGGTTCCTTCCGTTCCCTTGATATCCTGTGATCTCGGTATTAAAGTGAAATTTCACCTTTTCTTTTTCCAATTCCTTGACCAGGCCCGTTACAATGTTGTACATACCGCCTTCCACATTGAAATAGCCGTCGTGCCGGAATTCGGTGTATGACAAAAGGGTGTATATGGCCATGGTATCAAAAGGAGTTCTGCCCAGGAAAAATGCCACCAGGGAAATGATCTGCCGGGCCTCTTTTGAGGAAAAATGGCGACTTACCTGTTCCCAGAAACTGCGGAACAAAACCGGGATATGGACCGGATTTACCCTGATGAGCGTCAGAAAATAAGCCAGGTAAGAGTCGAAATTATTCTTGATGACCAGGTCGACAGTGTCATGAAAAAGCCGGCCTGACTTTTCCAGGTATTTCCTCATCTTCTCTTCGAAACCCGGTTCTTCGTCGAATTGGGCAGCCAGCTTCCCCATATCACGGAAAAGCGAGTAGGTTTTCGGCTTTCCCCGGAAATGAACCGAATAAAGAGGATCCAGCTGAAAGTACCGGAAAGGCAGTTCTATTCCGCATTCCCTGGCGAAAGCTTCAAATTCGTAAGACATGGAAAAAAAACTGGGTCCTGTGTCGAAAGTGAACCCGTCCTTGCAAATCTGATTCAGCCGCCCACCCGCCTGTTCGTTTTTTTCCAGGATTTCGACCGTATAACCCTTTTTTGCCAGAAGAAGGGCGGCTGAAAGCCCTCCAAGACCTGCTCCGACCACCAAAACTTTCGGTTTCATCTATCGTTTTTTATTTTGTTTAACAAGTGAGGGTATAATTCATCCCGTACCCAGGTAAACCGGGGTTCCATCTTCAGTATTTTCTCAAAGGTCGCCCTGGCTCCTTCATAATCATTGATTTCCATCTTTACCTGCCCGATAAATGACAACAAGCTCAGATAATTCCAGTTTTCCATTACCTGGCCGGCGTCTTTCTCAATCAGTTTTTCAGCTTTCAAAAGGTACTCCAGAGCAGTTTTTTTGGATCCCCCGAAAAGGGGGGGCCTATAAAAACTGGTATTTCCGAGTTGTACATATCCGAAGTAATTATCCGGGTCGGTTTCAACTGCTTTTCGGGCATATTCCAGGCTTTCAGGTCCCATAAGGGGGGCTTTTATCAGGTTGAAGGAAATCTTAAAACCATAAAATGCCGATTTATAAGCAGCTACCCAGGAGGGACGATATCCTGATTTTTCCAATTCCGACAGGTTAGTTTCAGCTTCATTTAATAGAACGGCGGCCTCTTTTTTGCGGTTTTTCCTGATGGCCCATGCTATATAACCATACTGATAGTTGACCAGTTCGAGCAGGTAAGCCGGTTCATGGATCTTTTGCCTGCTCATATCGTCGGTGATTTTTTTCCAGTCCCCCATCCGGCCATCGATATATGTCTTGTAAATTTCTGACCGGTAATTAGTTGCTTCTGAAGCCAAACCAGCCAAAAGCCACAGTAGGATTATTGAATATTTCTTCCTTTCCATTGATATTCCCGGTTGAATTTGGATTGAACTGCCTTGAAAAGGATGAATCCGAGTGCAATTTGCTGGGGGATCCAATACACGATGTTCTGGATTACCTTTTGTTTTGCGGCCAGGGAAACCAGTATTCTGGTTAAAAGGAGTAAAAACAAATATGCAAAACCTGCCCATAACCCCAGAATATAAAAGACAACCACCCATCCTGCAGAGGTGGTCATCCAGAACAAAAAGGCCAGGACAAAGGAATTTCCGAAAAAGGCTGTAACATTTTTGGCGAAACCGTCCGTCGCCTGCTGAAATCCGGTGTACATCCTGCACCGGATCTCTTTTATTCCCGTCAGACAGGCAACGGCGATGCCCGATTTTTTTAACCATCGGGCAATACAGATGTCTTCCACCTTTTCTGATTTCATCTTTTCATGCGGTTTTAATTCGTGGTAGGTTTTTGCACTGAAAAGCATGAACTGACCATTGGCCGCGGACAGGGAAGGGTAGGCTGATTTTCTCACCAGGATAAGAGGCAACAAAGTCAGCAGGATAAAATGCATCAGGGGAACCGAGCTCTTTTCCCCCGGAGAGACCATAATCTGCTGCGGAAATACCGAAACCAACCCCAATTGTTTTTCCGCTGCGAAGCCGGCCGTTTTACGGATGATGCCACTGCTGATTCTGACATCGGCATCCAGAAAGAGGTAATAATCCCCGGAAGCGTCGGCAGCAAGCCGGTGGCAGGCAAAATTCTTACCCAGCCAGCCAGCCTGAAGATTTTCTGCGGGAAGTAATCTGATCCGGTTATCTTTTGCTGCCATCTTTCTGACCATTTCTGCAGTTTGATCTGTTGACTGATCATCGTAGACCAGGATATCCATTTCCGGATCATGTTGGCGGATTAGGTCGGAAAGGAGATTCCCGATGTTGTTTTCTTCATTCCGGGCAGGAATGAGAACAGAAACCTTCCGGTTGAATCCTGCCTGATTGCCGGACAACGGCTGACGAAAGAATAAATTGACCAGGGCAACCATGGACTGCAGGATTGCAAAGCAAATAACTAGGACGGCAACGATCATCATGTTTTCATTCCCCGCGGTTGGTTTGTTGTTTCAAACAGGCATCATAAAAATTCTGGTAGGCTTTTTCCAATGCTTCCCGGTCAAATTTTCCGTTTTTATACTCTCTCAAGTAGATAAACAAGCCCGGTTTCGAACTGGAAAAATAGTCGGTCAGGAAAACCACCATCACCAGGTGAATTTTACCTTCCATCCCTTCCGTGATTTTCCCGATTCCTTTTTCAAAATGAATATTTTGCTGGTGCATAGACTGTATTTTACCTTGTGGGAAAATCAGCACCAGATTGGATGGATCTTTCAGTAATTCACGGGAATATTCAAGAGAAGTAAGGATGCTTCTGCTTTTTTTGTTGACCGAATAGCCACCGCAGTGGTTGAAGTACCAGTATTTTCTCAACCGGTCTTCCTGCATCATAAAATAGAATCTTCTTGAAAAAGAATTGATATTCAAGTATAAAGCCCAGAATCCATCCCACCAGCTGACATGGTTTGCCACCATCAAAACCGGCAGTTTCCGGTCGATGAAATCTCCCGACAGGGAGACCTTGCTGAATTTTCTGCGGATAAGCCAGTTCCCGTACCAAATGAAGAACGGGTAAATGATAAAGTGATGTTTAGCTTTCAAGATCATTGGGGGATAGGATTGGTTCCGAAGATAAAAAGGAAGAAGAAAAACAGGAACTGGGAGGCCAGCAACAGGGTTGACATTTTGTTTCCGGTTTCAATCCTGAAGATCTTCAGTAAAGACTGAAAAGCCAACGCCATCAGAAACCAACTCAGATAATTGAGCGGGGGAATCCGGTCGCTGTCCCAATACCACATGTTTAGGTCGGGGGCGCTCTGTTCGAGAACCAGATCATATCCGGTCATCAGCAGGGATGCGGTCACGACCTTACCGCATACCCCCAGGGGAAGCCGGTCAGAAAGGGAAGCGGTCATGTAGGTCAGCATTGCCCAGTTCATACCGATGATCAGGGGAACTCCCAACCATTTCAGGCCGAGACTCTCTCCGTAACGATACTCACCGAAAATGGCTCCGGTATGGACTCCGGCAACTTCGATGAAGAATCCGGCCAGAATGATCACCAAAAAAAAGAAAGCAGGTTTGGCATGGTTTTTCCCCTGATGGAACAAAACCAGGATAAAAACAGAGGATAACAGGGCGAATGAGATTGATCCCTTAAACATTTGAATTGTCCCGGGGAAAAGCAGTCCTGCCAGTCCGGTGAGGTAAAAAGCGATCACAAAGATCCTAGCGGTCCAAAGCATACCGGTCATTTTTGTTACAGGTCTCAGTTTCATTCCATGCTTCATTAATCGTCGACCTTGTATGTAAACATAAAAGCAGGATAAAACATGCATTCAGATGTTGTAAATGGACTTGTTCACCCTTTCATAGATTTTCCTGAACCAGACCGAATAATTCAGGGGATTGGCCATTACATCGGTTTTCAGTTCGGAAAACGGGATATATTTCCATTCCATCACTTCGCTGGTGTTGATAACAGGCAAGTCATCAATTGTACTGTGAAAGACATGATCCAGTTCGTGCTCCGTAAGTTCATCGTTTAGTTCTTCCTTGTAGATGAAACTGAACAAATGCACCAGGTCGCTTTTCAGTCCCATCTCTTCTGCAAGTCTTCTCCGGGCTGCCTCTGAAACTGGTTCTCCGGGATACGGATGACTGCAGCAGGTGTTTGTCCATAATCCCTGGGAATGGTATTTGTCGGCCGAGCGGCGTTGCAATAACCATTCTCCTTTCGAATTGGTGATGAAAACGGAAATGGCGCGATGCAGCATAGCCTTCCGGTGGGCCTCCATCTTTTCCATGAAACCCCATTCGCGGTCTTGTTCATCAACCAGGATTACCTTTACTTCATCTTCCATATCAGATGATATTTAGTTTATATGCGATGATTGCCCTGAGGAGTAATAATGCTTTTCTCCAATCCGGAATTCTGATCCTGTTTTCCAGAATTTTTTCAGCGGGGTTTTTATTGATCTTTGATAATAGGCTCATGTAATATAAATAGGCAGTATAAACGGCCAGACGCGATCTCCCCGGTAATTTCACCACTCCTTTGAAGGCGTGATTGAAATCCTGTTCAATCTCTTTCACTATGGCCTTTTTCTTTCCTTCATCCAGGTCACCCTGTAATAATTCCGGGAAATAGCGTCTGTTCAGCTGGTGGATATCTTTTGGCAGGTCGCGCAGAAAGTTAACTTTCTGAAAAGCGGAACCCAGTCTCATGGCAGGTTCCTTTAGTTCGATGTATTGTTGCTGGTTCTCCCTGCAAAATATTTTAAGACACATCAGCCCCACTACATCTGCCGAGCCATAAATATACCGGTCGATATCTGCCTTCCCGGTATAATTTACAGGATTCAAATCACTTCTCATGCTGGAAAGAAAAGCACGGACGTGTGCATCTTCAATCCCGTAAGTCGTGACTGTCCGCTGGAAAGCATGAAGTACGGGATTTGTGCTTATCCCCTGATCCAGTGCGTCATAGTAATCTCTTTCGAATTGATCCAGCAGCTTTTGTTTGTCGGAATGATGAAAGCTGTCCACAATTTCATCCGCGAACCTGACAAAACCGTAAATATTGAAAATAGCCCGGCGTGATTCCTCATCCAGCAAGCGGGTGGCTGAAAAGAAGGAAGTGCTGTATTCCCGGGTGATCACTTCAGAAATTCGGAAACACGTTTTAGTGTATTCGCGATATGGATCTTCCGCCAACGCCATTATATGCAGTTTTTAGTTAACAAAAAAAGCAAGTCTGACTTTTCTAAAAATAGCATATTTTTTTTAATCAGCTGATATTATTATGAGGCAAATGGTGAAAGAAAAAACAAAATCTAACTGCGCAGAAAAGCCGTACCGGCCTGTTGCCGGTCAGGTGATGTAAGGTTGCCTTGCAGTTCATTAAGGCATAGAGTCCCGGCCAGGAACACTACCCCGTGCCGAACCATTAACCTGTAAAACAGATTAAGTAAGACGTATTAAAATATATTTTATCTTCAACCTGATAATTCAAAACCAAAAATCGACTATGAAAACTGTTATTAGCGGGTGTATAATCATGTTTGCATTATTTTTCTCTGCATTTTCCTTTCACAAAGAAGAGGTTAATTCTGAAGAGGGGAGAGGTCAGCAAAGTGTAGAAAAACAAATTGAGACAACCTTGCCTCAGGGTAAAAAGTGGAAGCTGGTCTGGAACGATGAATTTGACGG
>CAYWTT010000009.1:0-25724 GCA_964461245.1 uncultured Prolixibacteraceae bacterium
ATTGGTATCCGACTCCGGCCATATCAGGGATAAGTACAAAACGGTGCTTGAACAGTATCAGATCGAATGGGAAGAGGGAGGTCACACCCCTGAAAGGATCCTCAGCGCCGGCCTGATAGTTAAAAGTCCCGGAATCCCCGAGAAGGCCGACATCATGAAAAAGATAAGGGCCCGGGGAGTGCCAGTCGTTTCTGAAATTGAATTTGCGGGGAGATACACCGGGGCAACCAAAATCTGCATAACCGGGAGCAATGGCAAGACTACCACTACCCTGCTCATCTATCATATGTTGCAGAAAGCCGGGCTCAGTGTTGGCCTGGCAGGAAATGTGGGAAAAAGTTTTGCCCGGCAGGTAGCCGAAGAAGACCATGATTATTATGTGGTCGAACTGAGCAGTTTTCAGTTGGATGATATCTATGATTTCAAAGCGGAAGTGGCCGTTTTGATGAACATTACCCCAGATCACCTCGACCGGTATAATTATGAAATGCAGAACTATGTGAACTCCAAATTCAGGATCACCCGGAATCAGACGGCAACCGATTTTTTCATTTACTGTGCTGACGATCCGATCATATTGGAAGAGATGAGCCGCAGAGACCTGAAGGCCCGTTGCCTCCCCTTTTCCCTGCATCCCGTAACAGGCGACGGAGCAGGAATTTCTGAAAACAGACTTTTGATTAACCTAAATAAAAATCAGTTCAGCATGTCAATTCTGGATTTAGCATTGCAAGGCAAACATAATGCCTACAACTCCATGGCCGCAGCCATTTCCGGGATGGTTCTCGAAATCCGCAACGACAGGATCAGAGAGAGTCTGACCGACTTTCAGGGTGTGGAACACCGTTTGGAACGGTTCCTGAAAGTACATGGGATTGAGTTTGTAAATGATTCAAAAGCCACAAACATCAATTCAACCTGGTATGCGCTGGAAAGCATGAGCCATCCGGTAGTCTGGATAGCTGGAGGGGTGGATAAAGGGAACGACTACAGCATGTTGCTCGATCTTGTCCGGGATAAGGTAAAAGCCATTGTGTGTCTGGGAGTGGATAATTCAAAGATCCACCAGGCTTTCGACGGAGTGGTGAAAAATATCGTGGACACCACCAGCATGGCCGAAGCTGTGAAATCAGCCTATTATCTGGCCCGGAACGGGGACATTGTCTTGCTGTCGCCTGCCTGTGCAAGCTTTGACCTGTTCGAGAATTATGAAGACAGAGGATTTCAGTTTAAACAGGAAGTAAGGAACCTTTAGTTTCCGCATGATGGAAATTCAATTTAAAAATCTTCTCCGAGGGGATAAGATCATCTGGACGGTACTTCTTTTGCTCTCCATATTCTCCCTCCTGATCGTTTACAGTGCCACAGGGGCACTGGCTTTCAGGCAGGCAGGAGGCAATACCTTTCATTTTCTGATCCGCCAGATGATTTTTCTGACCCTGGGATTCGGGTTGATGGTCATCATGATCAAGGTTGTACCGGTTAAAGCCTATTCGGTCGTATCGAGGGTAATGGTCCTTATCAGCGCAGGATTGCTGGTATTGGCAATCGGTCTGAAACTGGCCGGACTTTCGGGTGATTCCTCGGGACGAACCATCAATCTGGTCATCTTTTCCTTCCAACCGGCCGAATTCGCCAAACTGGCCCTGGTGATGTACACCGCCAAGATGCTGGGGGAAAGCCAGGAATCGACGGAGGAGCGGAGAAAGTCATTCCTGAAGATCCTGATCACATCAGGTATTCTCTGCGGATTGATCTCCTTTTCCAATTTTTCAACGGCCGCTTTGCTGTTTGCCACGGTAATGAGCATGATGTTCGTAGGCCGGATTCCGGTCAGTTATCTCGCCGGCATTATCCTGGCAGGATTGCTCATGGTGGCGGCTATGTATTTTGTGGCCGGGAAAATAGATAATCCCCCGGCCCGTCTGGCTACCATTCACGGCAGGATCGAGCGGTTTTTCAAGGGGGACCCCGCGGCAAAAACCGGTATCACCCAGGCCGATTATGCCAAACTGGCCATTTATGAAGGAGGAATGATCGGCAAGGGTCCGGGCAATTCGGATGTGGCCAATTACATGGCTGCGGCTTACAACGACTTTATTTATGCCATCATCATTGAAGAATACGGACTACTGGGCGGGATAGCCCTGCTGCTGTTATATCTGATCTTCTTTTTCAGGGGGATCATGATCGTAAAACAGGCTAACCGGACCTTTCCTGCATTTCTGGTGACAGGATTGGTCCTCATGCTGATTTTCCAGGCTATGGTCAATATGGGGGTGTCCACGGGAGTATTCCCGGTCACAGGTCAACCCCTGCCCTGGGTCAGTATGGGAGGGACTTCACTCCTCTTTACCTCGGTGGCATTCGGGTGCATTTTAAGTGTCAGCTATCAGAACCAGAAAGATAAAAAGGCAGTGGCAGAACCCGCCGTTACGGTGGCAGTTCCGGATGAAGATCAGGAGATGAAATAATGAAAAAGCTCAAAATCATAATCAGCGGAGGCGGAACAGGAGGTCATATCTTCCCTGCCCTGTCCATCGCAGGAGAGTTTAGGAACCGTTTCCCCGACTGTGAAATTCAATTTGTAGGGGCATTGGGACGAATGGAAATGGAAAAAGTCCCGGCCGCAGGTTATCCCATCACCGGACTGCCGGTAATTGGAATGCCCCGCAAACCGGGATTAGATTCCCTCAGGTTCCTGTGGAAGCTCTGGCTAAGTATGAACAGGGCCCGGAAAATAATCAGGGAATTCCAACCCGACATAGCCATCGGTGTGGGAGGTTTTGCCAGTGGTCCTTTGCTGAGGGCAGCGGTTTCTGCCCATATACCGGCATTGATCCAGGAGCAGAATTCCTTTGCAGGAAAGACAAACCAATGGCTGGGTGATAAGGCAGGCTGCATTTGTGTGGCTTATGACGGGATGGAAAAGTTCTTCCCTGCAGCAAAGATTGTCCTGACCGGAAATCCCGTCCGTAAAAACCTTCTGACTGCCCCTCAGAGCAAAGAAGAGGCCCTTTCCTGGTTTCACCTGGACAGGAACCGGAAAACGGTTCTTCTCACGGGAGGCAGTCTGGGTGCCCGATCCTTAAACAACGCCGTACTGCAGAACCTGGAGGTGATCCGGAATTCCGGATATTCAGTCATCTGGCAGACGGGTTCATTGTATTTCCGGGAAATGACGGAAAAAACAAAGGGCATCCTGCCTGAAACCGTGCAGATACACCAGTTCCTCGATCGGATGGAACTGGCCTATTCCGCGGCCGATATAGTGGTGTCGCGTGCGGGCGCCGGAACCATCAGCGAACTTTGCCTGGTAGCCAAACCGGTTATTCTGATTCCTTCTCCCAATGTGGCGGAAGATCATCAGACCAGGAACGCAATGGCCCTTGTGCAGCAAGAGGCAGCCATCATGATCAGGGACGAAGAAATTGGGGTAAAGCTCTTCCCTGAAGTGAACCGCCTGCTTAACAATCCACCGGAGATGGAAAAACTATCTGAAAATATCAGCAAGCTGGCTTTGCCCGATGCCACCTCTCGGATTGTGGATGAGGCACTGAAACTGATCAGAAAATGAACGAAAAAGACCACATCACACATGTATATTTCCTCGGAATCGGGGGGATCGGAATGAGCGCACTGGCCCGGTATTTCAGGCACCTGGGACTGGAAGTGGCAGGTTACGACCGGACCCCTTCCGATCTCACCCGGGAATTGGAAAGGGAAGGAATCCGCGTTCACTATGAAGACCTCGGTGAAATGGTTAAACAGCTGGTAGGCCGGCCGGCCGATACCCTGGTGGTACTCACCCCTGCCATTCCTGCCGGGATGGGTGAATGGAACTGGTTATTGCAGAACGGCTATCCTGTGCTGAAACGATCCAGGGTACTGGGTATGATCTGTAACAGCAAAAAATGCCTGGCTGTAGCGGGAACACACGGTAAAACCACCGTTTCCACGATGGCTGCCACCATTTTGAAATTGTCGGAAACCGGATGCGGGGCTTTTCTGGGAGGCATCTCCAAAAACTTCCATTCGAACCTGCTCCTTCCGGAGCCTGGAGATGAATGGCTGGTGACCGAAGCCGACGAGTACGACCGTTCATTCCTGCAACTAACCCCTGATGTGGCTGTGATCACCTACATGGATGCCGATCATCTGGATATATATGGCAACCGGGAAGAGATGAGGTCTTCCTTTCTGGAATTTGCCGGGCAGGTGCGTTCAAACGGATGTTTGATAGTAAAACAGGATCTGGAGCAGGAATTTTCCCTGCCAGTTGACCGGATTAAATATAGTTATTCCCTTGCCGGGAATGGCGACTTTTGTGCCGTGGAAACACGGGTCAATCCGCAAACCATGTGCTACCACTTCAGGTTGAAAACACCCGGAGGATTGACGCCCGCTATTGAAATGAGCTATCCCGGGATTCATAACGTGGAAAATGCGGTTGCAGCCGGAGCTGCTGCTTTCGCCGCAGGAGCGAGGCTGGAAGAAATCAGCCGGGGGCTTGCTCTCTATAGCGGCGTAAAGAGGAGGTTCGATATACGCTACCGTGATCAGAAAACCCTGTTCATCGATGATTACGCCCATCACCCCCGTGAACTGGAAGCATTCATCAGCTCGGTGAAACTGCTTTATCCCGGTAAAAAGATCACCGGAATTTTCCAGCCCCATCTCTATACCAGGACACGCGATTTTGCTGAAGAGTTCGCCAGAAGCCTGGATTTACTGGACACGGTCCTGATCTTACCGGTTTATCCGGCCAGGGAACTTCCCATTCCAGGTATTCATTCAGGAGTGATCCTGAATTTCATGACTTCGGGAAACCGGATGCTGATGGAAAAAAGCGGAATCACCGGTTACCTTCGCCGTAACCGGCCTGAAATCCTTCTTACCATGGGGGCCGGGGATATAGAATTATTGGCAGATGATATAATTTCCGTGCTGCAAAATGAATAGAACGATCAGAAAGGTCATTTTCACCACCGGATGGAGCATCCTCATTGCCGGGCTCATTATCCTGCTCGCTTTTTCCGCAAGGGAAACAGCAGGGATCAAATGCAGCCAGATTGCGGTGAAATACAGCGGATCAGAGGTCATCCGGCTGAGTGAAAGGGATATAATCCATCTGGCCAGATCGGGAGGAGAGCAGATTATCGGGGAAAAAATGGAAAAAATAAATACAGAAGCCATAGAGAAGGCCGTAGCGAAAAGCGGGGCAATCCTGAAAGCCGATGCTTACAAGACTTATATCAGAGACACCGCCGGGCTCAGGGGAGTGGTCACCATCAAAGTCAGACACCGGGTACCTGTGCTGAGGATCTTTTCATCACAGGGCAACTATTATATGGACAAGGAGGGATACCGGATTCCCGTGTCGGTCAATTATGCTGCAGAGGTGCCGGTAGCCACTGGAAATATCTCTGCCGACATGGCCCGTGATGAATTGTTACCATTCGTCGACTTTATTCAGCACAACAAATTCTGGAAAGCCCAGATCAAACAAATCCATGTGAACGGGGCCGGAGAACTGATATTGTCCACACTGGTGGGGAACCAGCTGATTGAGTTTGGAACTACTGAAAATATGGAGAAAAAATTCAGGAATCTCCGGGCATTCTATGAACAAGTGCTGAAAGATTATAACTGGAAGAAATACAACCGGATAATTTTAAAATTTGATAATCAGGTAATTGCAAAAAAAAGTTAGAGATATGACTTCAAAACTGGAATTTGCGGCTGTCGTTGATATCGGATCAACAAAAATTACTGCGCTGGCAGGTGAGAAAACCGAAAATGGCAGAATCAGGATTTTAGGTCAGGCAATGGTCCCCTCCCGTGGCATTAAGAGGGGTATTGTGATGAATCCGGACGAATTTTCCTTTGCCCTGAAAGAGTTGCTCAACAAACTGGAAATACAGACCGGTGAAAGGATCGGGACTGTGAATGTCTCGATGGCCGGCATGGGCATTCATTCAGTGATCTTCGAGGGTACCCGGTACATTGAATCAGGAATTGTCACACAGGGTGACCTGGATTACCTGGAAAGGGAGGCATCCCACATGCCCCTGGAACCTGGGCACCGGATCTATCATATGTTCTCCCGGAACTACGAAATTGGGGATGATCCTGATGTGCGGGTTCCTGTCGGTCACGAAGGAAGGAAACTGACAGCCCGCTATACCATTGTGGCAGCGCCTGCCTCATACCAGGAGAGTCTGGAGAAAGCACTCTCGAGGATCGGGGTCCGGCTGGGAATTTTCACCCTCTCCCCCCTGGCCATTGCCGAGGCCGTTACCAACAGTGAAGAAAGGGATTTGGGAGTGGTGGTGATGGACATCGGAGGAGGTACCACCAAAATGACCTCTTTCCTGAACGGAAAACTGATCCATATGGCGGTGATCCCGTTTGGAGGGGAAGTGATCACCAGGGATATCAAGGAAGCATATTCGATACTGCTCAAAAAAGCAGAACAGCTGAAGGTCGAATTCGGACAGGCTATCGGTGATTTTGCTGAAGAAGAGAAGTTTGTATCGATTCCAGCTGCGGAAGGATGGGAGAAAAAGGAAATCTCATTCCGTTCCCTGGCCTATATTATCCAGGCCAGGATGGAGGAGATCATTGACAGCATGGTTTATCACATTGAAAAGTCGGGATTCCTCGATCAGTCGGCCCAGGGGATCGTATTGACGGGAGGCTCTTCCAAAATGGTAAACATGCTTCAGCTGGTTAAATTCAGGACCGGCATGGATGCACGGTTGGGATTTTCACAGGTGCGGCTGACGGAATCGCCCGATCTGGACAAAACCCTCTATTTAGGAGCCCTGGGGATGCTGAAAATCGCACTCCGGAACGGCGGGCATGCATTGGAAAGCAGGCAGCCGGAAAGGCAACAGGACACAGAACGCAACACCAAACCCGGGAACAGATTTTTCAGCAGTCTGAAAAAGCGAATTTCCCAACAAATAGAGATTATATTTGAGGAAGATGAAACCGATTCTAACCCGAAATTCTGAATTCCATGACAGACGAAAAAGTTAAATTCCAGTTTTCCAGTCCCACCTCTTCAATCATAAAGGTGGCGGGAATAGGCGGCGGTGGCTGCAACGCGGTGAATCACATGTATGAGTCGGGCATAAAAGATGTGGATTATCTGGTGTGCAACACCGATGCCCAGGCGTTGATGCATAGTCCGGTACCTGTAAAGATCCAGCTGGGGGTGGCACTGACCGAAGGCCGGGGAGCGGGGAACCTGCCCGAACGGGGAGAGGAAGCGGCTATTGAGAACTATGACGATATTAAAAAAGTACTGGAAGGAAACACCAAAATGCTGTTTATTACAGCGGGCATGGGAGGAGGAACTGGTACGGGGGGGGCACCTGTCATCGCGCGCCTGGCTCATGAACTGGGGATACTGACCATTGCAGTGGTGACCATTCCTTCCCCGGCTGAAGGAAAGAAAAGATATAACCAGGCATTCGAGGGAATCCTGAAACTGAGTCAATATACCGACAGTATGCTGATCGTCAGTAACCAGCGGCTCCACTCCATATACGGCGACCTGCCGGCACGGCAGGCATTCAAACTGGCCGATGATATTGTCACTACCGCAGTGAAAGGGGTGGCAGAGATCATTACCCTCCATGGAAACATCAATGTGGATTTTGCAGATGTCTACACCGTTATGCACGACAGCAAGGTTTTCATCATGGGGACCGGTTTTGCATCGGGTGAGAACCGGGCGATGAATGCCGTCAAGCAGGCATTGCAATCCCCGCTGCTCGACAACAACGACATCAGGGGCACCAAGAATATACTGCTGAACATTATCTCCGGGACCGACGAGATTACTATCGGGGAGATCGGGGAGATCATAGAGTTTCTCCAGCGGGAAGCCGGTTCTGAAGCCGATATTATCTGGGGGAACGGATATGATGATGCCATCGGGGATAACATCAGCGTGACCATTCTGTGCACCGGGTTCAAGGATGCCCCCACTCCGGGCCCGCAGAAAATCAACACGCAGAAGACATATACCCTGACTGAAGATGTGGTCAGGGAGGAACCTGTGATTCAGGAAAAACCCGAACCGGTAGATCCTCAACCCCGGATTTTTGACCTGGATCCCGAGCCTCGTCGTCCTGAAACCGAAAGTCAGTCCTACTGGACCACACATAAAAAGGAAGAACAGGTTCCGCCACGGCGTCCTGAACCACGAAAAACCAGACCTGCCAGACCGGAACAACCCTCCGGGAACAGTCTGGACAACTGGTTTTACAAGAAATTCGGCAAACTTTTCGAAGAGGACGACCAGACCATATAAATTGCAGTTTTACTATCACTAATTATGGGGAAAGCCATGACAACTGAAAAAATCAATTTCCAATTTGAAAAAAAACAGGGATCCATTATCAAGGTGGTCGGAGTAGGCGGAGGGGGCGGGAACGCCGTAAACCACATGTACATACAGGGTATCCGCGATGTGGACTTCGTTATATGCAATACGGATGCCCAGGCCCTGATCGCGAGCCCTATCCCGCTGAAGGTGCAACTGGGACCCTCCCTGACCGGAGGCCGGGGTGCCGGGAATAAACCGGAGACCGGGAAACAGGCTGCCATTGAGAATATCGAAGATGTCAGGAATGTGCTTGAACCCACCACCAAAATGGTTTTCATTACCGCCGGGATGGGCGGTGGTACCGGTACCGGTGCAGCCCCCGTGATTGCCAGGCTCTGCCATGAAATGGGATTCCTGACCGTGGGTATCGTGACCATTCCTTTCCGCAGCGAAGGTAAACTGAGAGTCAACCAGGCTATTGAGGGCATCAAGGAGATTGAACAGTATGTCGATTCCCTGCTGGTTATCAACAACGAAAGGATCAGGGAGATGTACGGTGATTTCCCGATTTCCCAGGCATTTGCCAAAGCCGATGATGTGTTGACCATTGCGGCCAAAGGGATCGCCGAGATCATTACCGTGCATGGATACATCAACGTCGATTTCGCCGATGTGGAAACCGTAATGCGGCAAAGCGGCGTTGCCATTATGGGGACCGGACTGGCTGAAGGAGAGGAGCGTGCCATCACGGCCGTGGAAAGGGCATTGTCATCTCCCCTGCTGAACAACAATAATATTACAGGAGCCCGGAATATCCTGTTAAATGTAACTTCCGGCCTTTCCGAAATCACCATGGATGAGATTGGTCAGATTACCGATTACGTCCAGAAAAAAGCAGGATTTGAAGCTGACCTTATCTGGGGCAACGGCACGGATGAAAACCTGGGGAACCAGATTTCAGTGACGGTCATCGCCACAGGGTTCAGCACCACCTGTATCCCGGAATTGCTGGCTATTCAGAAACCGTTGAAAGAAACCCATGTGCTTTCTGATTCGCCCTCTTATCAACCGCAAAAACCGTTTCAGCAGAAAAACAGGTCCGTAATCCCGGAAACGGAGGGTGACAAGCGACCCTCCTCCGGCAATGACAACCCTTCTGGTCAGCTATACAGGCATGAATTTCAATATGCATCGCCCGGAAAGATGAAAGCGGAAGGAGAAGGTCCAGGCAGTCATCCAAAGCATGATTATACCCGGATGAGCGAGGAAGAACTTGACAATCTGGAAAAAATCCCTGCCTATGTCAGGAAACAGATGCAGGTAAACCCCCAGTCCACGGCAAGGCAAGTGAAATATTCCAACTACACGGTTTCTGCCGATCCCGGTAAGAAAGCGGTAATCAGGGAGAACAACAATCCCTGGCTCTATAAGAACATGGATTAAAACAACAGCATATGTCACTATTTGATCAAGTCAGCGAAGCTATTATCGCTGCTATGAAAGCCCGGGACAAAGAGAGACTGGAAGCATTGCGCAATCTTAAAAAGGTAATGATTGAGGCACGATCGAGCAAAGGCGCCGGTTCAGAACTGACCGATGAAGAATCCCTGAAACTGGTCCAGAAACTCGTCAAGCAGGGAAGGGAATCAGCTGAAATCTATCAGAACCAGAACCGGATAGATTTGGCAGAACAGGAAATGGCTCAGGTCACCGTGTTGGAGACTTTTCTTCCCAAACCGCTTACTTCTGAAGAGCTGACTGCTGCCCTGACTGCCATTATTCAACAAACGGGAGCCTCCACCATAAAAGACATGGGGAAAGTGATCGGGCTGGCATCCAGGGAACTGGCTGGTAAAGCCGATGGGAAAGAGATTGCTGCAAGGATAAAGGAGATGCTTTCCTGAGATATAAAAAATGCTGCTCTTGAATTGAACAGCATTTTTATGTCTGAAACCTTCAGCCTGTTAGTAAAACTTAGGCCTTTTATCTTCGATTTTGACAGCCGCTTTATAAATATCCATCACACGGTTGCCGACACTGTACATATATTCCTGCTGCAACTTCTCCTTCTCAGCAAGCAGGTTGGTATTATTCTCACTGGTTGCCGAAGTCACCTTCAGTACATAAACCCCACTGACTCCCTTGACCGGAGACGAGATCACATTGGGCTGTAACGATACTGCCGTGCCTACCAAAGCCGGTTCCATTCCTGCATCCGGAATAAACAGGGTGGCAAAATTTACATCCTTAGCACTGCTGACTTTACAGCCCAGCGCTCCGGCAACAGCCAACAGATCAGACTTTCCTTCTGACGCTTTTGACATCCTGTCGGCCAGAACCTGAGCCTTTTTCTCCTGCTGAACCGCAAGCTCAACTCTTGCTTTTACACTCGACAGAGGAGCAATACCCTCTTCAGTGGCACCTGCCAGCGTGGCGATGATAAAGTCGTTGCCCTGTTCAAAAATCGGAGAACCGTCGTTGTTTTTCAGGATAGTCCCTGTCTTGGCTTTGAAAGCAGCCCTGACCAGCGGACGAGGATTTTCAATGCCACTGACAGTATTGTCGGCTTCATGCAAAACAGCCAATTTTTTGGTCAGTTTTTCCTTTTCAACAGCAGCATCAAATTCAGCTTTGGTGGTATTTAAACTGGCAAACTTCCCTGCCATGGCATAATAATTCTGGAAAGTCTGGGTGCTGGGAGTAACCGTGCGTTCAAGTATGGCAACCTGGACCTGTTTGGTCAGTT
Organism: uncultured Prolixibacteraceae bacterium; assembly: GCA_964461245.1. Classification (GTDB taxonomy): domain Bacteria; phylum Bacteroidota; class Bacteroidia; order Bacteroidales; family Prolixibacteraceae; genus UBA1413. The sequence goes on from CAYWTT010000009.1 coordinate 11,088, forward strand.
TACCAAGTTTCATGGTCTGGATGACATGAAGCCCGAACTGGGAAGCAGCAATCTTCACTTCCTTTTCTTTACTGCTGAAAGCTGCATCTTCAAATGGTTTCACCATCATTCCCCTGCCGAACCAACCCAAATCGCCCCCGTTGAGGGCCGATCCCTTATCGGTGGAGTATTGACGTGCCAGGGCGGCAAAATCAGCACCATTATCCACAAGCTTTTTAAGGCTGTCAGCAAGAGCCTGGGCAGCAGCAACCTCCTTTTGCGAATTTACTTTCAGCAGAATATGCCGGGCCTGCACTGAATCGGGCATCATCTCCACGGCATGCAACTTAGCCAGTTTAAAGGAGCCTCCTTCGGAATATGGACCGAATACATCGTTTACAGCTGCATTCCCCAGGTAAATCCAGGCTGAAAGATTGGCGGGAAGGGTGGATTCCTTGTACCAGGTATCATTATAACTCACATCAGAGTTGGAATTGACAAACTGAATGTTCTCCGTGGTGGCTGCAAATTCAGCTTTGATATCCGTAATCCATTTTTCGGCTGAGGAAAAATCAGAAGCCGAGGGAACGACAGAATAGCTGATATACTCAATGGTCCTTGTCTTTTCGCTCTTAAATTCCGATTTATGTTTCTCGTAATATTCCGAAAGTTCATCCGATGTCACTTTAATGCTGCTGTCAGCCACTGCCTGGTTGCTTAATGTGATAAAATCGAAATTCACCTTTTTGTTATTGGTTTCCATGCTCTGTTTGGCTTCAGCTCCCGTAACATATACTCCCTTATTGATCAGGTTATTATATTTGGAAATCAGTCTCTCTGAAACGATTTGTTTTTCAAGATAGAGCCAATAACTTTTCTGTTGTTCGGTCACCCCTGTTTCGAGGTTTTTAAGGAAATTGACCACCGCGGAACGGTCAAACTGCCCGGTTTCAGGATTGGTGAAAATCTGCTGGACAATAGGATGAGGATGGGTACCCTGCAACATATCAAAGAGCTCTTCGGAGGTTACGCCGAGACCAATGTTATCATATTGTTTGCCCATGACTTTTTCTCTCAGCAGGGTCTGCCATACCTGTTCCCTGATCTGGATCCAATCGTTTTCGTCCACCTGGGTTTTCCCCGAGTTGGCCTTGTAAATGTCACCAAGCTCCTCCACGGAACGCTGGAAATCAGTATATTGAACAGATTCCCCGTCAATATTGGCGATTTCCATCTGGGTCCTGCGGAATATGGATGATCCGGATTGAAATAAGTCTCCTAAAATAAATGAAAAAAGCGCCAGGCCTATGATGACTGCCACCAATACTCCTGCGTTGGTTCTGATCTTTTGTAACGTTGCCATTGATAAACAATAATTATATGTCGTTCTGGTTTAAAAAATTAAGCCACGAAGATAACAATTTTCAATATTATCTATGAAGTAAACCTGATTTTTTCCCCTTCCGGCGTGTTATCTTACCGAATCATAATAATTCTTTCCCCGAGAATATTTTTTGTTATGTTATTGAATATCAGTCATTCTGAATTGTCAGATAGACCAATTCTATCTTTGTGAGAGTAGCCTTCAGTATTTTGAAGCTCATCTTACCGATCCGTACAGTTGTATTTACCTTTGGAATGCTGTCGTGATGGACAAGAATAAAGCCGGCCAGTGTCTCGTAATCTGCCGATTCCGGGATGTTCAGGTTGTATTTTTCATTCAGGTCATCGATTTCCATTCGGCCCGACAAAACAAATTGCCGGTCACTGATTTTTCTGTCTGTGAAATCGATCTTGTCATATTCATCTTCTATCTCACCAAAAATCTCCTCCAGGATATCCTCAATAGTAACCAGGCCTGCCGTACCACCGAATTCATCTACCACCAGGGCTATGCTCCGGTGTTCCCTGATAAATTTGCTGAGCAATTTGTTGGCGGCCATCGTTTCATGGACAATCAGGACGTTTTTAAGAAAAGGTTTAATGCTTTTAGCTCTCTGGAAAATCGCGGAGGTGTGCACATAACCCACAATATTGTCTTTGTTACCTTCATAAAACAAGATTCTGGAAAATCCGGTTTCCACAAATTTCCTCCGCAGGGTCTCAATATCTGAATCAATATCCAAAACCGCAATTTCGTTCCGGGGGACCATGATCTCATGCAGCTTAACCTTCGAAAAATCGAGGACATTTCGGAAGAGAATCACCTCCTTTTCCACTTTTTCTTCGGGGATCACCTTGTCTTTAGCCTCATCCCCCAAGAAATGATCCAAGTCAATCATGGTAAAAACACGGCTTTCATCTTTTTGAAGATCAGCCCTCCGTTTTGGTCTGAGTTTAAGGATAAGCCCGATGAAAAATTCCGTAAACCGGGAAAAAGGAGAAAGAACCAGATAAAAGAGGAACAGGGGCATTGAAAGCAGGTTAAACAGAAAATTGGGATGCAGCCTGAAAAGGATCTGCGGGATATGTTCCCCCACAATCAGGAAAAGAATAGTTGCCGCCAGAATTTCAATAACCGGTTCAACCCAGGAAGGGCCAATCCACGCTGTAAATAAGGAGCCGGCAATCCGGTCCGATGCCATGCAGAAAACGACCAGGCTAAAATAATATCCGAAAAGAAGGGTGGTAAAAAACAGGCTCCGTTTACGGGTGATAATCCGCAGAAATCCTGAATGAAAAGCCCCGGATTGTTTGTCCAGTTCAAGCCTTACTTTATCAGATGCGACATAGGCTGCTTCCATTCCAGAAAAAAAAGCAGCCGTTAAAAGCGAAATCACTATGACAAACAGAGGGCTCACAGTCGGTCAGGGTTTTTTAATATTTACAGGGCGCAGTACCGGGAGGTTCCCGAAAACAGTATCCTGAGGCTCGCTTCTCTGACGATTCATCTGAACGTAAATGGGCCCTCTCGGATTTCTAATCCTCCAGTTATTCAGGGACTGATCGGCTTCAAATCCAATTCCGGAAAGAGTCTGATCCGGCCGGATAATCCGTACGAACTCATTATTATATATTTTACCTGCCTCCTCATCCCAGATCAGATGTTCGGTCTTCAGGGTATCGCCTGCACTGTTGGTGGCCACCACCTCATTTTTGGCTTCCCACCTGTGCTCCTTTACAAACTGCTTGGCATAGCGCGCTGAAATACTCGACAATACCTGTTTCTGCGGATTATATTTAACCAGCAGAATCCCTTTCGGAAATTCAACGAACGTTGCCTCATCCGTCTCGAAGCGTTTGAGTTCGGGTGTTTTCAGGAGAAACCGCACCACTCCCGAATCTGAGTAGATGGTTTCAAAATTCTCAGCCTGTACAACGGGAAGAATCTCTGCCGGATTGAATGCTTTGATCTTTTCAATATCATTCACACAGGCGGTAAAAAGCAATGCAGCCCCGTACAACAGGGCTGCAATGACCAGGTATTTTTGATATCCTAAAATCAGATCAGAAACGGGCTTTGGTGACTTCATTGATCCATCCTCCCACTCTGTATGTGTCGCCTTCCTTAATATTCTGGAAGAAGGCTTCTTCCTTGTTGGGAAAATAACTGCGGAACCGGCTGGCTTTCTGAGTGGCATCCACCATGCAATCTTCTCCTGCCTTCGCTTTCATGAAGTAATCCACAGCAACCCACATCACGGTCGATTTTTCAAAATTGTCGGCGCTGAACGAATGGCTGGCTGCCACATAGATATCACCGATGAGCATCAGTGCTTTGCAATTGTTGGGATTTATAGCCAAAGCTTTTCTGGCGTAGTTGCGGGCTTCAGAGTAATTTTTATCCTTGGCGAACAGGAAAAGACCCAGCTCATAATAGTAGTTTTCAAGCAAGGACTGATCGGTTTCCTGCTGAATTGCCTGCTGGTAATACGATTTTGCCTTTTCATCATCCCCCTGTTTGACAAACATCCTTGCCATGTTGAAAGCAGCCTCAGCCGAGGGATCCAGCTGGTACATCTTTTCAGATGCATGAAAGAACAAGGGTGAATCGTCACAATTTGCCCTTGACAGCCTGCGCAGCATGGTCTTCAGAAAATCGATATCCCCCGATTTTTCTTCAAACTGGGGAGTGTAAATCCGAACGAGTGATTCACAATCGGCGGCACCGGAGGTACCAAATATCTGTTCAATGGCAGTTTTGGCTTCAGCCAAACCCTCAGTGTCAGGCTTTTCTTTTTCAATCTGCGAAAGGATTCCGGAAACAAGGTCATAGTTTTGAACAACCGTTTCTTTGGGTAACTGACCCAGGCTCAACAACGACTTGGAAGTTTGCATAAGCAACACCAGCACAGGAGTTTCACTCTCTTTTCCCTGTTCCTTGACCGACTCAGCCAGAAAATCATAACCCATCTTATATATTGCACCCAGTTCTTCATTCGACATATTTTCATCGGGAGGCAGATTATATTTCAACCAGGCGGTTCCTTTGCGGCCTAACACGTAGCCCTTCTGGTTAAAAAAACGTATCCTGCGGTCATACAACTTCATCAGTGAATCAAGGTGCTGTTTCTTTTCAGCTTTACTGACCGCTTTCTCAATAAAGCTTTCAAACATGTTGGCTCCATGTATGTAAATATTCATGGTCGATTTGGGATAACCGAGGTATATCTTCTTCCAGGGTTCCATGGCCGATTTGTAATCCTTCTGTTTGTAAAACTCGGTATACATGGAAAGATTGTTCATGAAATCATAATCATTGCCTGCTATCAGCTCCTGCTGGCTTTTCAGATTAACACCAGACAGATCAGCATCTTCCTTTGGTGGTATCTTTCCGTCGAAGCTGAAATCCAAGTTGTGCAGGGAAGGATCTGTCAGGTCTACTTTTTTGGATTCATCCAGAAAGGTGTATCTGATCCATTTCGCTTTATCATCCGTGGTAACTTCGTATTTCCCGTCAAAATCAGTAAATGCAGAACTGACCCCATGGTGAACCTCCACGGTCACTCCGGCTGCAGGTTTTCCTCCCCTGTATACAGTTCCCTTAATAACCCTCTGAGCAGCGGAATTCATTGCCAATGCCACAGCCAATATGGAAACCAGCAATGATTTAAAGACAATCGTTTTCATTTTATTCATTTTATTATTACCAGATTAAATCAAATTATTTCGATCCTCCTGAGGAGGAAGTTTACCTCTGCACTAATCGTTCTCTTCTGTCTGAGAGTACGTAAATCCTTACACATATCAGACCGAAAAGTCATCAGTAAATTAAGAACGACATACAACAACAAATAAATCAAAACTCATGCCAAATACCTCCACTACTAAAATCGGGCATGTGATTGATATTACATATCTAAATTCCAGGATAGCAACACAAAAAGCAGGAAAAGAAAACCCCAGAATCCTTTTGGGTTTTCGTTTGTTTAGATTTTCCCGGCCTTTCTTCCTCCCGTTCTTTCAGCAATGCAAAGAAATAATTTTTTAAACTGCTTTCAAAAATTTACAAAGACAAACTGAAAAAATCATTTTAAAATTCCAGACAGGCCCGAATTTTAAATATTTGAAACGAACATTCGGCCTCAGGCGGGTAAAAAGGTCATTTACATGTATTCCAAATAAGGGTTCTCTCCTGCTGGATGTTTTCAATAAAGAACAGAAGTTTGAATAAAAGGGAGGGATTGAGAAATTTGAAACAAGACTGGTATGCATTATTCCCGTTATGATAGAGAGAGTAAGATCCCCGACCGGCTTTCCCACTCAGAAGCACGATTATTTCTATTGGTAGATAGTCTGACTGATATCCAGTGCTTTAACTGAATGAGTCAAAGCTCCCACCGAAATATAGTCCACCCCTGTGGCGGCCGTTCCTGCAATTCTTTCAGGAGTCATATTCCCGGAGGCTTCCGTTTTGGCTCTTCTTCCAATCAGGGTGACTGCCTTGCGCATGGTCTCATCATCCATGTTATCCAGCATAATGATATCCGCACCTGATTCCACAGCTTCTTCCACCTCCCTCAGGCAGGTGGTTTCCACTTCAACCAGGATATTCTTTTCTATTCCCCTGCGTACAGCCTCAACCGCTTTCGGAATGCCCCCCGCTACCGCAATATGATTGTCCTTGATCATGACCATATCGTAGAGCCCTATCCGGTGATTAACCGCACCTCCGGCCCTGACCGCGTATTTATCGAGGAGGCGGAAACCGGGCAGTGTTTTCCTGGTATCGAGGATTTTGGCCTGAGAACCAACCAGTAGGGTGGTATACATATGGGCAATGGTGGCGATACCTGACAACCGCTGCAGAAAGTTGAGGGCGGTCCGTTCCCCGGTGAGCAAAGCCCTGTAATCGGCAGAAAACCTCACGATCACTTCTCCCTTTTTCACCTCTTCGCCATCATTTACCTGCGGATTCCATTCCAGCCCGGGATCAAAATGGCGGAAAACCATCTCCGCCACCTCCAGTCCGGCGATTACACCGTCGGCCTTCGCCCGCATATCGGCCTGCTTCCGCAATCCGGCTGGGATCAGGTTATTGGTGGTGATATCTCCACTTCCGACATCTTCCTGTAAAGCCAGGTTGATCAGAATGCGGGCAGCTTCCAGTTCTTGCCTGTTCATTTTCATGATCTTCCAAATTTTATAGTTTCTCCTTAACTGCTTCGGGATAAGGATCACTCCCTTTTTGCTGAATAATATGCACCCTGTATCGGGCGTTTTCCTCCGGGAAATCCTGCCTGATATGACCTCCCCGGCTTTCCTGGCGATGAAGAGCGGCCAGGTTGATCAACCGGCAAACCTCGGAAATATTTCTGATCTTCAACAGATTATAATCGTTCTGATGATCGCTTACCTGTCTGAAAATCGCTGTAAACCGGGCCAATGACAGTTCCATATTTTTCTTTTCCCGGATTATCCCCAGATTGGAAGTCATCAGTTCGGCCATTTCATTTTTCAAATCGAGAAATTGCTGTTCATGGTCGGGTGAGGATGAAAAAGGCGCCAAACCAGCCATATCGCCCTGGTAGGGCTTGAGGTGGGCTGCCTTCTCACTGGCTCTTTTTCCAAAGACCAGGCATTCCAACAGGGAGTTGCTGGCCAGCCGGTTGGCTCCCATCACGCCTGTGGAAGCAGCCTCCCCGCATACAAACAATCCTTCCAGGTTGGTCTCCCCAAACAATCCCGACCTGATCCCTCCTACCATATAATGGGCTGCAGGAGCCACCGGAATCAGGTCATTTACCATGTCGATGCCATATTCTTTCAGTTTCAGGCTGATAGTGGCAAATCTCCGGTTGATGTACTCAGGATTCAGATGGCTGAGGGAAAGGTATACACAACTATCCCCAAGTTTCCTCATCTGGCTGAAAATATGAAAAGCTACCACATCCCGGGGAGCCAGTTCGGCCAACGGGTGAATATCCTTCATAAAACGCTCCCCATTCTTATTGAGAAGCCAGGCGCCCTCGCCCCTCACAGCCTCACTGATCAGGAAAGCCTCTTTCCCAGGCAGATATAATGCCGAGGGATGAAATTGTACAAATTCCAGATCGGCGACCCTTGCCCCGGCCTCGTAAGCAAGGGCGATCCCGTCACCGGTGGCTGTATGCGGATTGGTAGACCGGCTGTAAATGCGGGAAAACCCCCCTGTGGCAATGATGACAGACCTGGCTTTGAAAATTATATTCTCACCGGTGTAAAAATCAAGTCCCTGAACACCCCAGACCCTTTCTCCCTCCACCAGCAGCCTGACTACTGCCGTAAACTCAAAAGGGAAGATATTTTGGGTTTCCACCACCTTCTGCAGCAAAAACCGGGTAAGTTCCTTTCCTGTTGCGTCACCTCCCGCATGAAGGATCCTCCTTCGGCTGTGCCCCCCTTCGAGTCCTAAAACGATTTCTCCGTTTTCCTCCCTGTCAAAAGGCATACCCATGTCGATCAGTTCCCTCACCCGTTCCCGGCCTTCGGTAACCAGCACTTCCACCGAATCATAATCACAGAGGCCCCGCCCTGCCTCCAGGGTATCGGCAATGTGAAATTCCGGAGAATCATCGGAAGCCGTGACTGCGGCGATCCCTCCCTGTGCGAACCAGGAATTGCTGGTATCCAATTCCGATTTGGTAACAATGGCTACCTTTCCAAACCTGGAAGAATGGTATGCAGCCGTGAGACCAGCTAACCCGCTACCTATTACAAGGGTATCAAATTCGAGCTGTTTCATTCACAGAATTTTCAGGAGGGCAAAATTACTATTTCTGAATAGCTTTGCCCCCTGCAAATAAAAAAACCTCACCAAGCTATTTCAGATTCTCCGGCAAATAATCAGGACGGATAGGTGCAAACAATTCAACCAGATGGGAATCTTCAATGACATACACATCATGATAGACATTGGCGGGAATGCACCAGCTGTCGCCCGGCAGGGTGTCATAGTATTCATCTCCGATGTGAAACCGGAGTTTCCCGGATATCAAATATCCCGACTGCTCGTATGGGTGGTTATGATGAGCAAGCTGATGCCCGTGTTCCAGCAAAAACTCGCACATGATCGTCCTCTCTTCAAAAACCAGCGGCCTCATCCTCACTCCTGCTGCGGTTGACCTGTATTCAGCGCTGTTGTTCTTCGTATACATCTTTATATGGTTTTATAATTTGATTCTGTCTTTTCATTCCCGGCCCCAAGTCCCAGCAACGGCAGGATCCCTGAAAGCTCCCTCACTGAAATGAACCGGGATTCAGGCATTTCATGCAATTCCAGCTCCTCATGCTGCCAGGTGACATGAAACGGGATATGAATGGCATATCCTCCCAGTTTTACTACCGGAAGCACATCCGACTTCAGCGAATTCCCGACCATGAGAAATTCTTCCGGACGGACATCCAGCCTGGCAAGCAACCGTTGGTAGTTCTCCTCCGTTTTGTCACTCATGATTTCAATATGGTGAAAATAACCTGCAATGCCCGAATTTCTCAATTTCCTCTCCTGGTCAAGCAGGTCACCCTTGGTGGCTACAATTAACCGGTAATTTTCCGATAATTGCCGCAATACTTCAGGAATACCGGGTAACAACGGATTTTTTTCACTGATCTGGGCTTTCCCCATTTGAATAATGGCCTCAATCTCCGAGGCGGTCACTTTCCCGCCGGAAACGGAAATGGCGGTCTCAATCAGGGATAGAATAAAAGCCTTGCTTCCATACCCGTAAAGATCCAGATTGCTGATCTCCACACGGAACAGCTGCCTGTTGATCTCATCGGCCGATTTGTAATGACTCAGAAGCTGGCAGAATTTACTCTCCGTCTCACGGTAAAACGGTTCATTTACCCATAGGGTATCATCCGCATCAAATCCGATGACCCTTATCTTACCCGTATAGAAACTCTCCATCTGAATGAATTAGGCCTGAAAAATAGTCAATCTTCTTTTGAGTTGTTCAGGAAGGGAAAAAAATCAATGTTTTATCCTATTTTTACACCCGGCAGATCTACAACCGAAAATTATGAAAACTGTAATTTCCCGGATGCTATTTATACCGGTAATTTTGCTGACAGCATGCTTTCTGCAGGTTAATTCCCAGGCATTAAATCCCAAGTTTGAGTTCCGGGGAGTATGGGTTGCAACGGTCAACAATATTGACTGGCCATCCCAGCCCGGGTTGCCTGTTGAAAAGCAGCAAAGGGAGGTCATTGAACTGCTGGACATGCACCAGAAGTTGGGAATGAACGCCATCATACTTCAGGTACGTCCCTGCTCCGATGCATTTTATCCCTCCCCTTATGAACCCTGGTCGCGTTATCTGACCGGAATTCCGGGTAAAAGACCCGAACCATTCTGGGATCCCCTCCAGTTCTGGATTGAACAGTGCCATGCCAGGAATATGGAGCTGCATGCCTGGCTTAATCCATACCGGATCGCCCAGCATGACACTGAGCCGCTGGCATACGACCACCTGATCTTCAGCAAACCGGAATGGGCAATCCGATACGACGGTAAACTTTTTTTTGACCCGGGAATACCGGGTACCCGCGATTATGTCACCAGTGTGGTTTGCGATATTGTCAGAAGGTATGATGTGGACGGGATCCACATGGATGATTACTTCTATCCCTATCCGACAAAGAATCCTTTCCCCGATGACGGCTCCTTTGCCAGGTATAACCGGGCATTCCCACCCACGGAAAAAGAGTCCTGGCGCCGCGAAAACGTGGATATTCTGATTAAAACGATCAGCGATTCCATTCATTCCATCAAGCCCTGGGTGAAATTCGGGATCAGCCCTTTCGGGGTGTGGCGCAATCTGAGGGATGATCCCAACGGCTCTGCCACCACCGCCGGAACCACCAATTACGACCATTTGTACGCCAATATCCGCAAGTGGCTGCAGGAAGGCTGGATTGATTATGTGACTCCCCAGTTGTATTGGGAGATCGGGCATAAGCTTGCCGATTTTGAAACGCTGTGTAAATGGTGGAACGATAATACATTCGGGCGGCAACTTTACATCGGACTGGCTCCTTTCAAAATTGACAGCAAAGCCAGGGTTCCCGCCTGGAAAAATGCCGGGCAATTGCCGGCACAACTCAGAATGATCAGGAAATATCCGAATATATCGGGATGCATCTATTTCAGCAGTAAAAGTTTCAAAAATAATTTGCTGGGATTCCAGGACAGTCTGGCAACCCAATACTACCGGCTGCCCGCGCTTACACCACCCCTGATATGGCCCAATCTGGCACTTCCCAATCCCCCTGTGGGACTGAATGTTTCAGGAAAGAAAATTAGCTGGAAAGAACCCGCTGCCACTTCCCCGGTTGCTTTACCGGCCCGCTACCTGGTATACCTGAACACCCCGGAGGAGATATTTGACATTTCCAATTCCCTGAAAATTGCAGCCTTTACGGATAAAACCAGCATAGAATTACGGAAAAAAGGGAAGAAAAGGAAACCTTTCCTTGTCAGGGTGACCACCCTCGACCGGTATCACCGGGAGAGTGAACCTGCCGGACCGGCTGTCATCAAACTCTGAAACGCGGAGGTTGCAAAAAAGCTGTAGGCAATTCGTAATCACCTTTTTCCACCCATCTATTACCATTGAAAATATGCGTCTCATTTCCGAAAAAGAACTTAAGAAATACGGGAAGACTTATTCCCTGTCAAAACAGGCCATCGCATTGGTCAACCAACAAAAAGCGAACTGGGAACTTGCCTCCGCGAACTACCGGTCGCTGAAAAAGGTGCAAACCCGGAGTTTTGACTTCGGCCATTTCCGGATCGACTGTCAGTTCAATCCTGGCCGGATCCGCTCTTCCGCAGCCAATACCAGCCGTGAAGCGATCCAGTCACGCCCCTGTTTCCTCTGTCCCGGGAACCTGCCTCCCGAACAACTCGGGCTACCGTTTCAGCATGATTTTACCATACTGACCAATCCCTATCCCATTTTCCCTTACCATCTGACCATTCCGGCGAACGATCACTTGCCGCAGCAACTGACTGGGAAAACAGAAGCGCTGCTCCTTTTGAGTCATGCGCTTTCCGATTTCACCGTGTTCTATAACGGACCCCGCTGCGGGGCTTCAGCTCCCGACCACTTCCACTTTCAGGCCGGATTGAAGGAGATGCTGCCTGTGGAAGATGAACTGGAAAATCTGATTGTGAACCACTCCTCCCTGCTGGCAGAAAACGGTAAAATCAAGGTTTTTGCAGTGGAAAACTACCTCCGCAGGATTATCTGTTTCCGTTCGGATGACAAGGACCAGCTGGTTAAGCATATTGAAATGGCAACCCGGTTTCTTCCTTTTTCCGAAAATGAGGAACCCATGATGAATCTCCTGGCCTGGGTTCAGTCGTCTTACTGGAATGTGGTGCTTTTTCCCCGGGGATTGCAACGGCCATGGCAGTATTTTGCCGATGAGTTCGACCGGCTGCTTGTCAGTCCGGCCGCAGTTGAGATGGGAGGGCTCATCATTCTTCCCAGGGAGGAGGATTTCTATAAACTGACTGAAAAAGACCTGATCTCCGTTTTCGACCAGGTTACCCTCCATGCAGAGGATTTCAACAGGTTGAAACAAAAAATCAAGGAGTCGGTCCAATAGAAAACAACCCCAGCTAGACCGGTTAAAAAGGGACGGGTACAGACACCTTTCCCAGTTCAACTTTTGTTAATTTAGCAGACAGAACCAATATTCGAAAACCACAGGCCTGAAATGAGAAAACAACCGATACTCAATGTGGGGATCATGGCAGAATCCCGCATCGATTTTGTCCTGGAAAGCGTGTACCACCGCGGGAACACGACGCTGGAGCCAGGGTCCTATTCGGTGGAAATGAAGGGAAATGAAATGATACTCCAGGGGACTAATGTATTGGTCATCTCCGGCGAACAGATCATCCTTCTGCCGGTTTTCCATACCAACGCTTTTCTGCTGAAGAACGTGACCATCGGGATTCAGTTTCATTGGGAGAAGCAAGAGGATCAGCGCTTCACCGGGGGAGTCCGGTTTGTCCCTGAAGCCGGTAAGATCAGGGTGATCAATACCGTTCATCTCGAAGATTACCTGAAAAGTGTCATTTCAAGCGAGATGAGCGCCACGGCATCCCTGGAACTGCTGAAAGCACATGCCGTGATCTCCAGAAGCTGGCTGATCGCACAGATGGATAAAAAGAAACGGATCACGGATTCAGGAAAAGCATTCGATGCCAACCAGGTTTCAGAACGGGAAATCATCCGGTGGTACGACCGCGAAGATCACCTCAATTTTGATGTGTGCGCCGATGACCATTGCCAGCGATACCAGGGGATCACCAAAATCCTGTCGATTAAGGCCACCGATGCAGTGGAAGCAACCTTTGGCAAAGTGCTCATGTCGGAACAGGAGGTCTGTGATGCCCGTTTTTCAAAATGTTGCGGCGGTGTTTCCGAAAGTTTTGAGCATGTGTGGGAACCAGAACCCAAACCTTACCTCACGGCCGTGACCGACTCCACTCCATTGGGAAATCCGCCTTTGGCCGATCTCCGGAAGGAAGAGGAAGCCCGTAAATGGATCAGCTCCGCCCCCGCAGCATTTTGCAATACCAGCGACAAAGTGGTCTTGGCCCAGGTATTGCCCGATTTTGACCGGAGAACCCTGGATTTTTTCCGATGGAAGAAGGTTTACGGAAGAGATGAATTGGCTGAACTGGTTAAACAGCGGTCGGGTTTCGACTTCGGATCGATCATCAGGCTGGAGCCTTTGGAGCGCGGGTATTCCGGGCGGATCATCCGGTTAAGGATCATCGGCACCCGTATGAGCAAAATTGTCGGCAAAGAACTGGAAATCAGAAAGTGGCTCTCTACATCCCATCTGTATAGCTCTGCTTTTTATGTGGAATATGAAGATTTTCAGGAGGGTATTCCCGCTAAAATCATCCTTCACGGTGCGGGTTGGGGCCATGGTGCCGGACTTTGTCAGATAGGTGCTGCCGTGATGGGCGAAAAGGGTTATCCCTATGAGGAAATCCTGAATCACTATTTTAAAAACACCAGATTGGAACTTCTTTACAATGAATAATATGAGAAGGGTAATTGTTCTGTTTCTGCTGACCCTGTTTTCATCGTGCCTTTGCGGAAGAGCGGAGTGCAGGGAAGGGAACCGCTCCTGGATCAGGATCAACCAGCTGGGTTATTTACCCGGTTCGGTTAAGACCGCTGTTTATATTTCCCGGGATCTTTTTCAGAAAAAGGGATTTGAACTGGTGGATACCCAAACCGGCAGGACGGTCTTCAGGGGAGTAGCCCGTCCCGAAAGCGGAGCCGGCTGGGGAATGATCTCGGCTGCACGACTTGATTTCACCCCGTTCGACATTCAGGGAACCTATTTTCTCAGGTACGGGACGACCGTTTCCCCCGCCTTTCGCATCCACAGGGAGGTATTCAGCGGCATCTCCTCAATTCTTTTAAAATATATGCGGCAGCAGCATTGTGGATTCAATCCCTATTTCAATGATTCCTGCCATACCCACGACGGATTTATAGTAGATCACCCCACACGCACGGGAGAGGTCATCGATGTGACCGGGGGCTGGCATGATGCCACCGACTATCTCCAGTACACCACCACATCGGCCAATGCGGTGTACCACCTTTTACTTGCCTGGAGCCAGCATCCCGAAGTTTACGGAGATGAGTTCCTTGCCAATGGATTGCCCGGAGCGAACGGGATCCCCGATATCCTGGATGAAGCCATCTGGGGAACCGAATGGCTGCTGAAAATGAATCCTTCCTATGGCGAAATGTATAACCAGATTGCAGATGACCGCGACCATGCCGGATTCAGACTGCCTATGAAAGATCCGGCCTCATACGGAAAGGGGAACTACCGTCCGGTATACTTTGTAACCGGAAAATCACAGGGACTGGCTCAGCATAAAAACCGGACCACCGGAGTATCCTCCACGGCCGGAAAATTCGCTTCTGCCTTTGCGCTGGGATCACAGGTTTTACAGAAGTTCAATCCCGGTCTGGCTGACCGGCTCCGGATCAAAGCGGAAGAGGCATACCGTTTCGGACTCACCGATCTGGGGGTTACTCAGACGGCCTGTGTGGTTTCACCCTATTTTTATGAGGAGGAGAACTGGGTCGACGACCTGGAACTGGCTGCCGTGGCACTCTATAACCTGACCGGTGAAATCCGCTACCTGAAAGATGCGTGCAAATGGGGGGAACTGGAACCGGTGAC